>PLUT01000151.1 GCA_003162875.1 Granulicella sp. | reverse complement strand
CCTCCGATTATCTCCCAGGGTCGTTTGCCTGCGCCCGTTCATCGATGACGGTATTGTGCCCTTCCGCGATCAACCAAGACCCTCCGCGATGCACAAATGTCTCCGTCAATACGTTTCGGCTTGGTGGCACCTTGAACCCATCGGGTGTCGTATACCCGTTTGCAGGAATGATCTGCGTAACCACGACGACGCCATGCGCGATCCCTCGCATGGTGAGGGTTTCAGGTTCATGGAGATCTCGATCCTTGAACATACCCTTATGCATGTTGTCATGAGCCTTAAACACCTGCGGCTTTCCACGCCACCACATGCCAACTACATTGACCCACTCCACGTCGTCCGTCATGTAACTACAGAAGGCCTTCATATCGTGATGATTCCAAGCTGTCTGCATTGAACTGAGTACTGCCTTTATCTCCGCGGCATCCTTTACTGACACACTTACGGTTTGTGCTTCAGTCATCGTCACTGCTCCTATCAAAATGGTTATCAAAGTTGCTGCCATCCAACATCGTGGGTGTTTCATCACAACCTCCCTGGTGTAACTAAGTGTGGTGTATGGATTACCTCGAAAGCCGGATCACAAACCCCGCCGAGAGCCGCAGGTCATTCTGTCGATTGTTCGCCGTGTTGCTGAAGGTAGTCATGAGGTAGTCGGCTTCTACCGGCAGCAGCGAAATCCTCGGCGACAGCCGTAGCTCTATTCCGCCGCCGGACTCAAAGGCGAATGCGTTGGAGGCGCCGCCGACTCCGCTGCTCGCAGGAGACAGCGTGCCGAAGCTGCTTGCTCCGCCCAGCATGATTTCGGCAAACGGCCGCAAGCGAGCGCGTGGAGCGAACGGCCAGACGCGAACGCCGCCCGTATAGGTGAGTTGGGTGAGGGTGTAGTTATCAGCCGTGATGCCTGCCTTGTGCGTGAGGGTCACGTCGCCGATCCCTGCAAGATGCGGTGCCAGGCTCACCTGAATCTGGGCACCTCCGCCGCTCAGTGAAAAGCATGAGCATCCCGGCAGTACATTCGTCCGCACATATGTGTAGTCCGCGCCGAGGCTTACCGCGTGGTTGTTCTGCGCCACGACCACCGCCGAACTCATCGCCAAAACCGTTAGTGCACCGAGTTTCCAAACATTTCCGGCCATCGAAGTTTCTCCTTACTGAATGGTTAGGGTTACGGTGGTCGAGTGCGTCGTGCCGCCACCCGTAGCCATGACGCTGATGGTCGATGTTGACGCGGGAATGTCGAAGCCAGTGCCGGCCCCGCAACCGGTCATCGTGAAGCTCAGTCCCGCAAGCCCTGCCAGCAGCAGCATCGAGAGCAGCCGTGGCATACGCCTTCTTGCGCGCCCGCCCACCAACAGTCCCAGCGCGACCATCGCCAGCGTGATGCCCTCCGGCACACCTCGCCGTCCCGGCACAGCTTTGCCCACGAGCGCCGGAACCGCGACCGTCATCGTCGCCGTCTGCGGAGCCGTTCCCGGCGTCACCGTCGCCGGCGAGAACGTCGCCGCCGCGCCCGCTGGCAATCCGCTGGCAGCCAGCGTCACTGCATTGCTGAAAGGATTGCCCGCCACGAGCGACGCCAACTGAATCGTGTAGCTCACACTGGCCCCGCGGTATGTGCTCTGCGCCGCCGGCGTAGCCGTGATGCTGAAGTCCGGGGGCGTAATCGACACGCCCACCCCGCTCAGCGGCGACGTCTGCGTCCCCACCGCATCCACCACCGAAAGCGTGGCGGTGAGGTTTCCCGCGGAGGTCGGGCTGAACGCGATCGTCACCGTGCAACTCGCACCCGCCGCCAGCGTAGCTCCGCAGGTCTTCGCGGTCACCGCGAACATCGCGGCATTCGGCCCACTCACACTGACGGACGTAATCGTCAACGCCGCACTGCCCGCATTCGCCAGCGTGAACGTCTGCGCCGCGCTGGTGGATCCGGTGTTGACGCTCCCAAAACTAGCCGTCGCCGGTGTCAGCGCCGCCGCCGCAACCCCGTTAACCTGTCCTGTCAGCCCCACGATCTGCGTCGAAGGATTCGCGTTGTCCGTCACGTTCAGCCCCGCGCTGTAGCTTCCCACCGCGGTCGCGCTCATCCCAAGGGTGAACGTGCAGCTTGCCCCGGCCGCCAGCGTCGTCCCGCACGTACTGCTCGCAATCGCGAACGCGCTCGCATTGCTTCCGCCCAGCACCGCCAACGAAATCGTCAGCGCCGCCGTCCCGCTGTTGGTCAGCGTTTCAATCTGTGTCGCCGCACTCGTCCCCACCGTCGTCGTGAACGACAGCGCCGCCGGCGTCAGCGTAGCCTGCGGCGTTCCTGTAACAGTACCCGTCAGCGCCACGATCTGCGTCGCCGGACTAGCATTGTCCGTCACGGTCAGCGTTGCGGTATACGTCCCCGCTACAATCACCGGGAACCCAACAGTAATACTGCAGCTCGCATTCGCCGCCAGCGAAGTCCCGCAAGTATTCGTAACAATCTGGAACGAGCTCGCATTCGCTCCGCTGATCGCAAACGAAGAGATCGTCAGCGCTACGTCGCCCGGGTTCGAAAGCGTTACCGTCTGGTTGTAGGCCGCCGTGTTCACCACCGTCGTGAACGTCAGCGATGTCGGCGAAAGCACGGCCTGCGGCACCCGCGCCGCCGTGCCATTTCCCGAAAGGGCAACCGTCCATCCCTGCGAACCCGTCGAGATGCTGTAGGTCGAAGACAGAGCGCCGCTGCTCTTCGGCGTAAAGGCAAAGGTGATCGCACAGCTGCTGCCGGCGGCAACCTGCCCGCTACAGTTGTCGCTTTGGGTAAAATCGTTGGCATCGGTCAGCGATCCGGCATGCAGCGTAACCGCACTCGCAGTGGTGTTGGTAAGCACCGACGTCTGCACCGCACTCGTGCTCCCAACCGCCGTGTCCGGAAACACCTGCGTAGTTGGCGCGATCATCACCGCTCCAATCCCCGTTCCGGAGAGCGCGACCGTCAGCGTATTGCTGGGGTTGTTGAGGTCCGCGACGGTGTACGTTGAGGTGAGCGCGGCCGCGGACTTCGGCGTAAACGTGAAGGTGATGGTGCAGCTTGCCCCGGGCGCGATGATGCCGTTGCAGTTGTTGCTTTGCGTGAAGTCCGTGGAGTCTGCCAAGCTGCCGGCCGTGATGTAGAGAGAACTTGTACCGCCGTTAGTGAGCGTGGAGGTGAGCGGCGCACTGGTCGCTCCGACCGCTGTGGATGGGAACGTGATGGTAGTGGGCGCGATTGATAGGGCGGCGGTCGAGGCGACGCCGGATAGGTTCCAGTTGACGTCGACCAGGCCGAAGTAGCCATACACAAGGTCGCTCGTCACACGGATGTCTGCGTTACCCTTGTCGGTCGCGGCTTTGGTGGGAGCGTACTGTAGTTGCATGCTGCAGCTGCCGGCGGGCGCGAGCACGGTGGGGTTGGTACCGGTGGTGTCCTGGCAACCGTTGGTGGCGCCCGGTGCAATGCTGAATGGCGCAGGCGCCGTGAACGTAAACGGAACGAGTGAGAGGTTGCCGGTATTTCGCAGGGTCTCGTTCTGCGTGGCCGTGCTGCCTATCGCGACGGTGCCGAAGTTGATGTTTTCGCCGAGGGTAGACCCGGAGTAGCGTGTATCGACGATAACTTGTTGCAGCGAGCTGTCGGCGACATAAAGTGAACCAAGGTCTTCGGCCACGGCAAGCGCGGGATGTGTGCTGCCGGGCACGGTCACCTGGCCCACAACGCCTGTGGCCGAAACCGTGGTGATGGTCTGCGCGGACGCGCTGGTGAGGTAAACGGTGTCGCTTGGGTCTAGGGAGAGCGAAGTGGACGGGGCAAGGCCTGTGGCCAGCGTCGTCAGGTTGCCGGCCTGATCGACGCGCAGCAGGTTGCCCTGAGTATCGGTGAAGAAGAGCGTGTGCAGGGCGTCGATGGCGATGAGGGTAGGGGCGTTGGGTGTGGTAATGCGTTTGCTTTCATAGCCAAAGGCATCCTGCCGGACGATGACGCCTTTGCCGTTCTTGTCCGTGCCGCCAAGGTAGAGGTTGGTTGCGCCGTCAATCGTGAAGCAGGTCAGGCTGCCGAGCAGGCCTGCGGCATCGCCGGTGTCGGCGGTGTAAGGGATCGTTTGATTGTTGGCGTAGTCAAGACGAACGATGCGGCTGCCACCGTTCAACGCGCCGCTGTCGAGGACGTAGACGTCGAACGCGCCATCGACGGCTAGCTGCGTCGGCCCCTTGAGACCTTGGAAGTCGAGGGTCTTGTACGGATTCGGATATCTGCCATTATCGTTAAGATCGAAGATGATGGAACTGACCGTGTTTTGGGCCTTATCGCTGACGTACAGAGTGTCGTAGCTGGCCTGTTGCTCAAGGTAAGTTACACCGCCGATGTTGCTGAACGTGGCTGGCGTGACGGTGACAATGCCCGGATCGACGGCCAGAAACGGACCGAAGCCGATACCGTAGGAAGGTACAGTAACGGTCAATCCGTTATCCGTTGTCACCTTTATTGAATAATTAATTGTGCCGACGACTGGAACTCCCACACCCGCTCCGCCGTCGTTCACTGCTCCGCGGGCGCCGGGATAGCCGCTGGAGTTATAGGTGCCGGGCACGCTATGGCCGTAAGGAACCGCGAAGATCGTGTCGGGCTGTGCAGACCCCCCTAACCCTTGGGAAGCGTCGAAAATTCCGGGCCCGCTATCCGCCGCCGCACCGGTCGAGATGACCGTGTCTGTGCCGTCGAGCTCGCCCTGGCTATCGAGGCTGAGCTGGGCGTTTTGCGTCCGGCCGACAAAAATTGTGTGATGCAGCTTGTCGATCCGGCTCACGAGCTGGGTTGAGCCGTAGTTTTGCGCAACGAAGAGGTCGCCGGTAACTTCGTTGAACGCCAGCGCCGATGGGTAGGCATTGATGTTCGGGTCGGGGTTGCTGAACTCGCCGAAGATGGGCACAGGCGTCGAGCCGGGAATGGATTCCATTACGACTTTGTTCTGGACGTAAAAGAGGTCGCCTTTGCCATTGGTCGCGACCATCGCGGACAGCTGTGTCAGGCCGCTCTGCAAGGTGGTCTGGGCGGAGGTCGTAAGGTTGAAATTGACGATGTCGCCGGCAGCCGTATCCAGAATCACAAGTGAGTTATTGGCCGCGTCGAACATGATGGCGGCGGGCGTCATCAGGCCCGTCGCGGGCAGGACGGTCTGCACGCCGGCGGTTGAGTAGACGACGATGCGGCCGTTCGAGGGGTCAGCAATATAGAGGTTGCCCGCAGTATCCGTTGCCAACTTTGTACTCGCGCCGATGCCGGAGACCGGCACCGTGCTGAGAATCTGGTTGGTGCCGATCTTCGTGATCCCCGGGGTACCACCGTTGGCGTTGCCGCTGGAAAGGAACACATTGCCAAGCGGATCGACCGCGACGCCGCTCGCATAGAAGTCGCCCACAAATCCGCTCTTGTTCATCTGGTCCGAGAGGTACGGGTTCAGGTAGTAGGTGCCGGAGACGAACGCCAGCGGGAGGTCGGCTACGGTGAACGTCTGCACTTGCGGGGTCGTCTTAGTGCTGGCATAATTGCCGTCGCCGCTGTAGTAGAAGGTAAGCGTATGGACGCCCGGGACGAGAGGATTGATCTGCAGATAGGCCAGGCTGGCGGTCGTACCGGCGGTGAGGGTCGCGGTGCTCGCCGAACCGGTGTCGACCGTGTAGGAGATCGTGCCGGTAGGCTGCGGCGTTCCAGCCGGCCCGGTCAGGCGCGTGGTCACCGTCACGGTATCCGAGTAGTAGGACGCGGCGGGAAGAAGGGTCACGCTGATGGCGGGAACGTTCTGAGCCTTCAACGGCAAAGCTGCGAACGCCGTCAGCGCCAACATCGTGAGGAGAGTAAGGACGCGGGAGCGGGTAGTGATCGCTTGGTCTCTTCGGTAAGCGAGGCGGTAGGTAAAGAAGTTCATCAGCGGATCTCCTGATTGAATGGCGGCACGGGATATCGGGACGTTGTTGCAGGCCGCGAGGGGGAAAGCTGGGCGGGAGGGGTTCGGGCGGGAGCGATTACCTGCGGGTCTGCTGTGAGGGGGGCAACGGAGGCGCGTTCAAACGGTGAGGCGACAGGGGACTCGGCAGCGGAAACGGACGGCGGAACGCCGTTCTCCATAGTGGTGGTGAGGCTCACCGTCGTTTGCTCGATCTGGACTCTGACACGGCTTCGGCGAATGATCATCTCTGGCGGTCCTCTGGAAGTACAATCGGGCAAGCAGCGTCCAAGTGTCCTCAATCGGTCTCAGTTGATCTCAGGTTTTCTCAGGGCCAATCATGTCTCTCATTTGCAACGACTTGCACTTCGGACGGTTCACGCTTGAATGTTCAGCGCGGCAGTTGCGGCGAGGTGCGGAACCGATCGTCATCCCGCCCAAAGCTTTTGATCTGCTGCTCTTCCTTGCCGTAAATCCCGGCCGCCCGCTGCTGAAGGACGAGATTATGGCTGCGGTCTGGGAGGGAAGCATCGTCGAGGAATCGAACCTGACCCAGAACATCTTTCTCCTACGCAAGGCGCTGGCGCCGGACGGGACGGCCATCATCAAAACGCTGCCCGGCCGGGGATACCAGTTCAGCGCGCAGGTCACGGAAGCGCCCGCTTCCATCTCGGCAGCGCCCTCGGCCCCTCTGTTAGCGGCTACCCAGACAATCGTTCAAACCCGCGTCCTCTACGAGGAAGATACGGAGGAGCGCATTTCGTTCTGGCGTTCGCCGCTCAGCCTTGCGATGGCCGGTCTGCTGGTGGGGCTGCTCGCCGTGGCCGGGTGGCTGGGCTGGCAGCGCTGGCAGGATCACGTCGGCGGTCCGCCCGTCCAGGTCGTCCTCACGGATATCGAAGGAGGCACCGGCGATCCCGTCCTTGACCGCACCCTCAACAGCGTCTTCCGCATTGAGCTCGCCCAGAGCCCGTTCGTCTCCGTGGTTTCCGGCAGTACCGTCCGCCAGACCCTGACGCAGATGATGCACAAGCCCACCGACCCCATCACCGTCGAGCTGGCCCGCGACATCTGCGAGCGCACCGCCAGTCAGGCCGTGCTGCACGGTACCGTTGCCCGCGCCGGCAAAAACTACATCCTTACCGAGGAAGCAATCAACTGCACCGACGGGACAAGTCTCGGCTCCGCCAAGCAGGAAGTTTCCCGCCCCGAAGACCTGCCTCGCTCCATTGAAAAACTGGGCTCCTCCATCCGCCACAGCCTGGGCGAGTCCCGCCGCACCATCGCCCGTTTCAACAAGCCGCTCGCCCCCGTCAGCACCGGCTCGCTCGAAGCCCTCAAGGACTACAGCCAGGCATCTTTCCTCTCCCAGCAGGGTCACTTCGCTGAAGCCATCGAGCTTCTCAAGCAGGCCGTCGCCATCGATCCAAAGTTCGCCGCGGCTTACCTCGATCTCTCCAACTTCTCCGCCAATACGCTGAATATCCCCGGGACGCGCGCCTGGTTGCTCAAGGCGTACGAGCTCCGCGATTACGGTACCGAGCCCACCCGCCTCTTTATCACCGCGCGTTACCAATCCGAGATCACCGGGGATCTCTACGAGAGCCTGCGCAACTACCAGGCCTGGGTCGATCTCTATCCGCGCAGCCCGCAGCCTTGGTCCGGGCTGGCAAACGTCGATCACCAGCTCGGCAACGCGCAGGAAGAACTCGCCGCCGCTAAGCGCCTGAAGGATCTGGTTCCCAATAATTCGGCAGCCTATCAGGAGCTCGCCGAAGCCCAGATTGGCGTGGGAGATTTCGGTGCCGCCCGAGCGGCCTGTGACCTGGCTATCAGCCGCGGGTACGACGATGAAACCACCCGCTACCTCCTGCTCCGGCTCGGTCACCTGATTCACTATTCCGAGCTGGTGGCTGCGCAGGAGAACTGGGCGGACGCGCATCCCAACTCACCTATCCTGCTGGTCAACTTGGCGGTCTATGCCCAGAACGAGGGCCGCATGATCGACGCCGAGAAGTATTTCGACCGC
>PLUT01000095.1 GCA_003162875.1 Granulicella sp. | reverse complement strand
TGTCGGTTGTCGGTTGTCGGTTCGGGGTTCGAGGACGGGAACCTACCCGGGTTGCCTGGAGTTTCTTTCAACGAGCAACCTAGCAACTATCAACTAGCAACTATCAACCCGCCTTCAGTCTTCCATCACCACCACGGCCAGCGCGGTGTCGCGGCTGTGGGTCAGCGAGAGCGAGACCCGCCGGATACCCAGCTCGCGGGCACGTTCCGCCGCGCGGCCCCTGAGTTCAAGCAGCGGCCTGCCGCCGGGCTCGCGCGTCACTTCCAGTTCCAGCCAGCCCACGCCGCGGCTGATCCCGGTGCCCAGCGCCTTGGCGCCGGCCTCCTTGGCGGCAAAGCGGGCGGCGAAGCTCTCGGCGGCCTTCTTCTGCTTGCGCCGGCAGTAGGCGATCTCGTGCGGGGTGAAGACGCGCGCCAGGAAGCGCTCGCCGAAGCGCTCGATGCTGTGCGCGATGCGTGCGATCTCCGCCAGGTCCGTGCCCACGCCGACGACCATCGCGTTCCTCCCAGCCACAACTTTACCGTACGAGAGGGCCGGAGAAACGGAGAAGAACAAGGGCCCTGGTGGGTGCGGATTGCGGGCGGGGGTGGTACCCTCTTTTCAAGCTCAAATTGCCGCTTCGCCGCGCGACCGGTGCGGGTTCGCGAATCGGGGATTGAGGAGGTTTATGCCCAGCCAGCAAGAGGTGCGATGGTCGCAGCTGAAGATCGGAGTGATCGTGCTGGTGTCGGCGGTGATTCTGACGACCCTGCTGTTCCTGATGACGAGCGCGTCGGGGCTGGGGGTGTTCGCGCATAAGCTGACGGTGACCTCGTATTTTGCCAACGCCGGCGGGTTGAAGGTGGGTGCGGCGGTGGACTTGGAGGGGTACACCATCGGGACCGTAAAGACCGTCAGCGTGGTGACGACGCCGGAGCGCAAGCTGACCCCGGTGCAGGTGGTGATGAAGATCAACGGCAAGTACCAGCCCAGCCTGCACACCGATTCGGCGGCGGCGCTGTCGACGGTCGGCATCCTCGGCGATACGGTGGTGGACATCAACAGCCGAACGGCGACCGGGCCAATGCTGCAGGACGGCGATGAACTGAAGACGAAGGAGCAACGCAGCGTTCAGGAAATAGAGAACGAGGGGGAGGCGGCACTCGACCAGTTCACCACGATGCTGCAGAAGGCGAACAGCATCGTCGACAACCTGCAGGCGGGCAAGGGCACGCTTGGGCAGTTCATGACGAACCCGGACGTTTACAACAAGGTCAACGCCACGATGGACGAGGTCCACACGTTGTCGGTGAAGATGAACAGCAGTGACAACTCGGCGGGCAAGTTCTTCAACGACCACGCCGAGATGTACGACAAGATCAATGACATCATCGCCAAAGCTGACAACATCACCAACGATTTGCAGAACGGCAAGGGTTCTGCCGGCAAGTTTCTGAAGGATGAGTCGGCCTACAACAACGCGAATGATTCGCTGAAGAGCATCAAGGCCATCCTGGCCGACGCCCAGGCCGGCAAGGGCACAGCCGGGATGTTACTGGAAGACCCCGAGACCGCGAAGAAGCTGAGCGATTCGCTGACCAAGGTGGACGATCTGCTGACCAGCGTGGACGCGGGCAAGGGGACCGTCGGCAAGTTGTTCAAGGACGATACGATGAACACCAACATCAACAACTTCCTGACGAGTTCCACCGACCTGGTGACGGCGATCCGCAAAGACCCGAAAACGTATCTGTCGATCAAGCTGCATATCTTTTGAAGGCAGGTGCGAGGCACAAGGTACGAGGTACGGGGCGGCGGGAGACCAGTGACCTTGTGCCTGAAGCCGCGTTCCGGCCTGCCAACTGTTTCCCCCCGAAAGTGGCGTAAAGTCGCCGCAGCTTCTACAATGAGCGTTAGGTTTCGTATTCCCACAAAGTTGCTCGCAGCACAGGGCGCGTCGCAGTCAGGACCGCCGGCGAGGATTAAGGAAGCGCATGACGTTGAGCAGGATTGGCCGGATTTCAAGGGCCCTCGTAGTATCCATGGCGGTAGTGCTGGGAATGTCGGCGTGCGGTGGCTACACGGTCGGCTTCATGTGGGTTCTCGGCACGCAGTACAACCAGATCACCGGACTGAAGGTCGACGACTACACCGGGAACCTCACCCAGATGGTCGGCTCTCCGTACCCCTCCGGGGGCTCCGATCCGGTGTCGCTTGTCGTGCGGGTCGGCGGGAACTTTGTTTTTGTAGTCAATCAGGGGACCTTCAACAGCCATGGCGTCAGCAATGGCGACGGCAATGTCTCCGTCTTCGCCGTGGGCGAGGATGGCATCCTCACCTTCCAGGAGTCCTACTCGACATCGGGTAACTCGCCGGTGTGGGCGGTAGGCGACGGCACGGGCAGCTATCTCTACGTCCTCGATTCCCGCTCTCCTGCGTACGGGACGGTCACCAACGGCGTCACCGACCTGAACGGCGACATTACCGTCTTCCAGGTGGACGGCAGCACCGGCCGCCTGCAACTGGTGCCCAACCAGCTGATCAAGAACGCCCAGGGCCAGCAGTTGACTTACTTTGAGGTAGGCCCCAGTCCCACCATGATGCGCACTTCCGGCGCCTGCGTGTTTACGCTGGATTCCGCCAACCAGACCATCTTTCCCTATGGGAACGGCGGCGGTGGCCAGTTGGCGCTCGAGCCAAACTCGGAGATTCAAGTTCCCACCGTCAACATGACCTCGATCAACATACTCGGGAACAGCGTCTACCTGACGGATGCGGCGCCTACGTCATCCTCCACGGGGGGGCTGATCTATCCCTACTCGGTGGGCGGGAATTGCAGCCTGATTCCGAATGCCGACGGCGCGGTGGCCAACCTGCCGCTGACCTCCGATCCTGTGTACAGCATGACCGATGCGAAGAACAAGTTTGTGTATGTGCTGAACCACGGCACCACCAACGGGAATAACGCGAACAGCACAATCTCGGCGTTTGTGATCCAGACCACCGGCACGCTGGTGCCGATTTCGGACCCGCAGAATCCTTATCCGGTCGGCAATGGGCCGGTATGCATGGTGGAAGATCCCTCGAACCAGTATGTGTACACGTCCAACGCCAACGATGGGACGGTGACCGGAAAATTCATCAACCAGAACACCGGCCAACTCTCTGACCTGGCGCGCGGCTCGGTATTCCCGACCGGCGGCCTGGCGACGTGCCTTGCCGTCAGCGGAAACGTTGATTAACCGCCGAGCCGCAGCAGCGCAGGTCGCGGCAGGCGGACCAGCCGTGGCCGCCGCGGGACTGGGGACAGACCGGACCAAGGCGGCGCCGGCCTTTCCCGGACGGATGATGGGCGGAAACTTGCTTGCCTTTGGAGATGTGGGAGCTATTGAATCGCATGACGCGTAAATCCATGGGCCGCGCCGGTTTGGCCTCGATATTGTCTCTGGCGATGGCGCTCGGCGTGACTGCCTGCAGCAACGACTACACCGTGTCCTATGTCTACATGGCGACCTCGAGGACGCTGCCCCACGGGCTCATCAACGCCTATCAGGTTGACTACCAGAGCGGATACCTGCTGCCGATGAACGACTCGCCTATCGACGCCGGCGGGCGCGACACGGTGGGCCTGGTGGTCGCACCCAACCAACTGTTCCTCTATACGGTCAACAACTTCGACTCCAACGTGGTGGAGTTCGCCATCGGGACCGACGGCAAGCTGTACCCGCAGAACACCTATAACATCACCGGCAGCCTGCCCACGGCGGCGGCCATCGATGCGGCGGGCAAGTTCCTGTACGTCACCTTCACCTACCAGAACAACGCCAACGGCACAGAGCTGTATACGCCCGCCAACCCCGGCCCCGGCGGAATCACCGTTTTCCCGATCAAGCAGGACAACACCTTGGGAGCGCCTGTGGCGACGGTCAATGTGGGCAGGAATCCCATGGGCATCTACGCCAGCGCCACGGGCGGCTATGTTTACGTCATCGATCAGGATTCGGCCGAGAGCGCCAATCTGCTGGGCTTCGCGGAGAACCCCGCCACCGGCGCGCTGACACCGCTGTCCGGGGTCACCATCAATCCCGGCAACGTCCCGTCGACCGGCTATATCAGCGGGCCGAATCCGGGCGGCATCCTGGGCGACTCTTCGGGAGCGCACCTTTACGTCACCGACCAGACCAATAACGTCATCGCGACCTACTCGGTTGCCAACGGCATTCCCACCTTGCTGGGCACCTCCCCAACCGATGCCGGACCCATGGGCATGGCCTTCGACCCCAGTGGCAAGTTTCTTTATGTAGCGGCATACACCGCCAACGTGATCGACGGATTCACCCTCGCCGCAAACGGCGTGCCCGTGCGCTCCACCGTAGCGGCCAGCGTGCAGGCGGGCACAGGACCAACCTGCGTGTCCATCAGCGGCGCACCCACCAACACCAACACCAGCCACGCAGTTTACCTGTATGCGTCGAACGCGCTCAGCAACAACCTGACCGGTGAGCAGTTGAATCCGCAGGATGGCAGCCTCGAGCAGATTCAGAGAACTCCGTTTGGCGGCAGCGCTCTGCCCAGCTGCGTAGTCACCGCGCCGGCTTTTCCGCAACGGAACTACTAGAGGGTTTGGTAGAGGCTTGAGCGTCGAATCAGATTGGACCCCGGGGACGCCGGGCAGCAGGATGGATTAGATTTTCAGCAGGCGGCCCAGAGCCGCCGGGACGAAGGAAACACATGAACCTCTCTAAGATCAGCCGCACGGCGTTGGCCTCGATCGTCTCTCTGGCGATGGCGCTCGGCCTCTCGTCGTGCTCCCTCGATTACGTCGTTGGCTACGTGTACGTCACCACCGCCAAGACCAGTCCCGGTGTTATCGACCAGTACGCCATCGACTTCCAGTCGGGAGCGCTGTCCTCGATCGGCACACCCATCGCCGCCGGCAATAACCCGGTCCGGCTGGTCGCCGCGCCCAACGGCCGCTTCATCTACGTCATCAACCAGGGCGATTCCACGGTGCAGGAGTTCGCCGTGCAGGGCGACGGAACCCTGGCCTCGAAGAACACGTACAACACCGGCTCCACTCCCACCGCAATTGCCATCGATCCTCAGGGCGCGTTCCTGTACGTCGCTTTCAGGTACCAGGCCGGCTATTCGGCCACTACGCCGGGTCCGGGCGGGGTGTCCATCTTCCCGGTGAATGCGGACAACTCTCTGGGCACGTCCACGACGCAGAACGTCGGCAACAATCCGGTAGGCATTTCGGTCAGCTACTTCAATCACTTCGTCTACGTGCTCGACCAGGAGACGTCGATTAACCCGCAGATCCTGGGCTTCTCCCAGAACACCGCCAACGGCGCACTGACCCCGGTCCCCGGCACCACCATTGCCACTGTGGCGGGCAAGACCGTAGCCATGGGATACGCCGCCGGCGTGGTGCCCAGCGCCATCGCCGAGGAGCCGACCTCGCGCTTCCTCTACGTGACCGACCAGGCCGCCAACCAGTTGATCGGCTACTCGGTGGCGCCCAACGGCGCCCTGACGGCCATGGTCAACGGGCCCTTCGCGACCGGCTTGTTCCCCGTCAACCTCACCATCGACCCCACCGGCACGCTGATCTACGTCATCAACTACAACTCGAACGCGGTGCAGGGCTACATGATCAACCTGGGCACCGGCGCTCCATCGGGCGCGGTTGGCGCGTTTGCCACCGCAACCGGCGTGGGGCCGACCTGCGTGTCCATCGATCCCGCGCTGGGCACCAATCTGTACGTCTCCAACAACCTGGACAACACGGTCACCGGCCTGAAACTGAGTCCGAATACGGGCGGCCTGGTCGGCGACCAGAACTCGCCGTTCCTCGCCAATGGCCAGCCCACCTGCCTGACCACGGTGCCCAACGGCGCGCACGCCTCCCAGATCATCACGCCTTAGAGGCAGCTGTCAGTTCTCAGTTCTCAGTGCGCAGTTGTCAGGGAACAGAGAACAGCGACCGGTGGCCTACTGATGGCCGCCGGTTCCGCGTTAATACTCTGAACTTAGAACTGACAACTGACAACTGAGAACGATCAGCTTACGCCGGCGCCTGCCGCCCCAGAATCGCCTTCCTTGCCGGCCCTTCCACCAGGTACATTGCGGACACGGCCAGCACCAGCGTGGCGGCATAGGAGATCCACGGGTCGTACGCGGCCAGGTGCAGGCGCTCCGGCACGTGGTACGTCCTGAGCATATTGATGAAGTTGAAGTGCAGCAGAAACAGCGCATAGCTGGCCCGGCCCAGCAGCATCAGCGGCCGCGTGGAGAAGATGCTGGCGATTATGTTCTGCCCGCTCAGACCCACCGTCAGCGCGGCAAACAGCGGCAACAGCAGGCCGCCGTGCATCAGGATGTAGGGCACGTGGGCGACCGCCGTGGCGAAGAACGCAGCCAGCGCTACCAGGCTGGCGCACGCCACCAGGGTGCGCTGGCGCGTGGTCAGCACCAGGCCGGCCTGCAGTTTGCCCAGCGTAACCCCGGCCAGGAAGGTGCAGATGTAGGAGAGCGGAGTGTACTTGAGCATGCGCAGCCAGAAGCCGTAGCTGTAGCGGTCGATCGGCCCGGCCAGGTGGTCCGGATTCAGGAAAATGTAGAGCGTGTGCGGCACCAGCCCCAGCGCCCAGAGTCCCAGCAATAGCGCAATCAGGCGGCTGGGAGCCTTGGGCCACGGCAGCCGGATCAGCCAGGGGAACGCCGCGTACAGCACCACTTCGCAGGAAAGCGTCCAGGCCACCGTGTTCCAGAAGGTTGCGAGCATGGGGCTCCAGCTTTGCAGCAGCAGCGGCGTCAGCACCAGCCCGGTCAGGAACTGGCTGTGCGAGCGCGCATGCCACTCCGCCTCCAGCATGGTGAACGACAATGCCAGCGACAGCAGGTAAATGGGATAGAGCCGGGCAAAGCGCGCGCGCCAGAACTGACGCTTCTTCAGCGTCTGCGAACGGTCCGCGTAGTTGTAGGAAAGGACGTAGCCCGACAGCAGAAAGAAGAAGCCGACGAAGACATACGAGTTGTTGATGACCGGGTAGAAGAACTGCATGTGCGGCGGCGTGAAGTGGAACAGCACGATATTGCAAGCCAGCAGCGTGCGCAGACCGGTCAAGGCGGGTAGCTGCGGCTTGCGCGCTGCGGCGCCCGCATTCGCGGAGGCTGGGACAGGGGCGTCGAGGGGCATCAGGGCGTCAGTCACTCTATCCAGTTTAGATGGCGTCGGGGCCGGCGAGTTGTCAGTGGTCAGTTTCCCCGTCCTAACAACTCACAACTCACAACTGACAACTGACAACTGACAACTAGCAACTGCCTTACGGCGTTACCAGCGAACCCAGCGGCTCGCCCTGCACCACGCGCACGATGTTGCCGGCCTCGCGCATGCTGAACACCATCATCGGCATGTCGTTGTCGCGGCACAGCGAGACGGCGGCGGCGTCCATCACCCGCAGGTTCAGGCGCAGGATGTCCCCATAGGATATCTCCGGGAACTTCACCGCGTCGGCATTCAGCTTGGGGTCGGAGGTGTAGATGCCGTCCACGGAGGTCGCCTTCAGCAGGATGTCCGCCTTGATCTCCATGGCGCGCAGCGAGGCGGCGGTGTCGGTGGAGAAGAACGGGTTGCCTGTGCCCGCGGCGAAGATGACGACCCGGCCCTTTTCCAGGTGGCGGATGGCGCGGCGGCGGATGTAGGGCTCGGCGACCTGGTGGATGGAGATGGCCGACATCACGCGGCAGTTGATGGCCAGTTTCTCGACCGCGTCCTGCAACGCGATGGCGTTGATCACGGTGGAGAGCATGCCCATGTGGTCGGCGGCCACGCGGTCCATGTCGATGGCCTGCTGGGCCACGCCGCGAAAGAAGTTCCCGCCTCCCACCACGATGCCCATCTCGCAGCCCAGCGCATGCACCGAAGCGATTTCGGCGGCTACTTTGTGAATGAATACCGCGTCGATGCCGAATCCGGCGCCCGCGGCGAGGGCTTCTCCAGAGAGTTTGAGCAAGACTCGTTTGTACATGTCAGGTCTAAGTATCGCATGGCAGTTCTCAGTTGTCAGTTGTCAGTTGTCAGCGAAGAAACACTGTGACTCTGAGCAAAGTGAAGGGGAAGAATCCGGGATTTCCTGCACGACGCGACACAGTACACCATCATCCCTTAGCAAGGAATATGTCCGGGTTTGGCATGGCCTGGTGCGTTGTCGCGTATCCCGCACCTCTGATTTTGCTGATTGCGATCTTGGTAGTAGTCATTCAGATCGCGAGCGCCCAGAAGAGTGAGCCGAGGGCGTAGGTCGGCTGCAAGTTGTTGGTTAGAGACGAACCGTCTTCAACTGACAACTGACCAACTGACAACTGAGAACTGCTCTACTTTTTGCCCTTCAGCAGGTTGCCGATAAGCACTTGATCCGGAGCGAGGATCTTGATGTCGTCCCGGTTGGACTTAATGTCGAGCCGCTGGAACTTGCCGGGGCCGCCCGGCGCGTTGACGGTGACCACCCGCTCGGCATCCAGCGCGGCATAGAGCTTGTTGA
Organism: Granulicella sp.; assembly: GCA_003162875.1. Taxonomy (GTDB): domain Bacteria; phylum Acidobacteriota; class Terriglobia; order Terriglobales; family Acidobacteriaceae; genus Edaphobacter. The sequence goes on along the minus strand of PLUT01000095.1, from coordinate 7,898 downwards.
GCAGCGGAAAGAACGAGCCCGGAGGGAACATGCCCGAATAGAGGCCTACGCCGCCGGTACCTGCATCCAGTTCGGAGAACAACTCCTGGCCCTCGAGCTGACCTCCCTCACTCCGGTCCTGCGGCGGAATCGGGTCCATGTAGAAGAAGGGATACGGCTGGACTCCTGCGCGTTGCAGGGCATCCGATGTGCCGGCCACGTCGGGATTCAGCTGGTCGCCGGCCCCAACCTGGGTATTGTTGCGCTCGATGCCATCGGTGATCATCAGCACGCCGCGCAGCTTGTTCGGGTCAGGATTCGGCCAGTTGGCTGCCAGATCGCGCAGGCAGCTATAGGGATTGCCATTGTCGTTTTTCGGACTGGCCGCTTCTTCCGGTGTCGGCTTGCGCAGCGCTTTGCCGGCCAGGTCGCGGTCGGTGGTAAACGGCTGGACGATATGGGCGTGGCTTTGCAGCAGGTAGCCCACGGCAATCTCGACGTTGGGCGGCAGGTCGCTGAAGAACTTCTTGATCTCGGCGAACTGGTCGTTGATGCCGATCTGCTGCATCGAGTCCAGCAGCACCACCAACTGAAGGCCATGCGGTCCCTTCAGCAGAGGCTGCACGTCGGTAACGGGGGCATCCTTGCCTCCGATCTTCACCTGCTGGATGTCCGACTTGGTGATCGGCGCCATCTCGGTGAAGGTCTCGCCTGACTTGGTCTTTGCCGGCATGGCGCGCATCAGGATCAGCGTGGGCGTCTGCGCGAACGCCGGAGCGAGCGTGGTAAAGATGAAAAGCGCGCCGGCCGCTGCGGCCACCAAGCGGGCGGGCGACTTGCTGTGGGTTGATAAGCCATTGGCGGAATTGAGGTTCATAGCAGGCTCTCCTGGTGCCTTGGGGATGCGCAAATGGAGCTTGGAAACAATTTCAAGCGTGGCATCGTCCCGGAACTACTATAACGACTGCGCAAAGCGGAGGGCAAACCGCCTGCCCGGCCGCGCCCTGCCTACACGATGTGGGAGGAGCGCTCTTCCTGGGCGCGCCTGGCCTTGCGCCGGCTCAGCACCGAGCTCCGCCGCGTGCGCGCGCGCTCGCTGGCGTGGTCGATCTTCTTCCAGAAGCCGACAAAGTAATCCGTCGCCGAGATGATCGACACGATGGTCATCCAATAGATCGCCCACAGCGCAATCATGTGCACCGCGACGATGAAGCCGCCCCAGTTCCAGTAGTTCCAGCGGTGCGCCAGTATGGCTGCCACCACCGACACAATCTGGATCACCGTCTTCAGCTTGCCAACGTCCGACGCCTCGATGGTGAACCCCTCCGACGCCGCGATGGAGCGCAGCCCGGACACCAGGAACTCGCGGCCGATGATGATCACAGCAATCCACGGAGGCACGATCCGCGGATTGTAGGCGACCAGGAGGATGTATGCCGCCGTCACCATCAGCTTATCCGCCAGCGGGTCCAGCAACATGCCCAGCGTGGTGATCTGCCTGCGCCGGCGCGCCAGATAGCCATCCAGGCCGTCGGTGATGGACGCCACGATGAACACCGCCGACGCCAGGATCTCCTGCTCGCCGCCCAGCAGGCCGTGGGTGGCGTGGTTGGCGGGAAAGGCCGGCGACAGGATCCATATCAGCAGCGGTATGGTCGCGATGCGGCTGATCGTGATGGAGTTGGGCAGGTTCATGAATCTCGCAACTTCCCCGTCGCTTGGGCTGCCGTGTCAGGTCCCGCGGCGCTCCCCGCGCAAAGGCGGTTCTCTTCTCCGTCGCCAGAACGCGCCAGAACGCGCCAGCCGGAGCGCTCGAAAATCGAGCATAGGCAGACACTAGCATTCTGCCACACCGCGCACCCGGGCATCGGCGGGGCCTGGCCGCAGCGCGACGAATCTCCGGGGATCGCGCTCCCGGCGCGTAGCCCGCTGGCAGCGCAATCCCGCCGAAATGCCTCCCTCCGGCTGCGCCACTCGAGCGCGAATCGCCTCGTAAACAGCGGGTCGCGCGTGGTAGATTGGCTTGTGTCCGCTTAAGCTCCTTCTTCGCTTCCGGCCTGGTTCTCATGTCGCTCTCCAGTCGCACTCTCCGGCGCTCGGTTCTCGGCCTGTCGTGTCTCCTTCCCGCAGTCTGCGCCGCGCAGCCGGGCCAGTTCAACGTCCCGGCGGTGGTCCCTACCGGCAACTGGCCCGCCAACATCGCTGCCGGAGTCGCCGACAACTCCGGCAAGCCCAGCCTGGCCTCCTGCGACCCTTACGTCGCGGGCGTCGCGTTAGCCTGCCATCTCTACCAATTCAGCTGCGGCGCATGGATCGCGACGGAAACCTATCCGCTGCCCGGCGCCGTGGCTGCGAAGGCCGTCATCGTTGCCGACCCCGCTCTGGGCCTCAACGGAGTCGCCATCCTCTCTGTGCAGGACGCCATCCCCGCAACCTCGTCCACCTTCGCCATCCAGTACTACGCCGACGGTATGGGCACTCCCACCACGGCGGTGGCCAGCACGCCCGGATTCCCGCTCCGCGTACCGAAGCTCGGCGACTTCGCCTACCGCCCCTCGCCGGCCAGTCCGCTGCAGCCAGGGCTGTTTATCGCCACCGACTCGGCCAACGGCTACTTCTATCTCCTGGACATCTCATCCTCCGGCCTGGCCTCGACCTTGATCTCTGCAATGCCGTCCTCGATCTACGGGCCTAACCCGTCGCAAGCCGGCGCTATTCTCCCCAACCTCTACCCAACCACCGGCCCGCACGGCCTGCGTCCCGCCTTCGCTGTGGTCAGCCAAGACCGCTCCTCGGTCGGCGTCGTGCTGATGAATCCCGACGGCACCTGGGCCCCCCTTCCTACAAAGGAGTACACCGGCAGCGGCACCGTGTATTCCGCCCTGCTCGCCGATATGGACGGCGACGGCATAGCCGACCTGGTGCTCGAGGGCGCCAACGGCCGCATCGACATCTACCACGGCCTTTCCGACGGCACCTTCGTCACCGCCAGCGAAGGCGGCTCCGGCACGCTCGACGGCATGACCGGAAACGGCGGCCACCTCGCCGCCGTCGACCCCGGTACGCACAACGTCCTTGCCGCTACGCCGATCGGGCTGAGCGTGCTCCAGCCGCAGAGCGGCACGCTGACCTATGGGCTGAAAGGCATCTACAACATCGGTCCCGGGCGCTCGTCGTTTGCGCTGGCGGACCTCTATGGCACGGGCACGCTGGATCTGGCCGTGGATTCGCCGGAGGGCATCGCCATCGTCCAGCCCGACGCCAATGGGGACGGCGGCTTTCAGACATCGCAGGCCTACTCGACGCTGGCGCCGGCGCTCGGCGCCACCGTAGGCAGGTTCCGCAACTCCGCGAGCAACCCTGGCTTCTATCTCGATGTGGTCGCCAACACAGGTGCGGTGCAGGCGCAGTTGCTCACCAACAGCGGCAACGGCACATTTGCCACGTTTCCTGGCGTGACCAACCTTGCCAGTGGACAGAGCGTTGCTCTTAACCTCTGGTCCAACATCCTCTCCGGCGACTTCAACGGCGACGGCAACCTGGACATCGCCTACTCGCTCACCGGGCTTCCGCTGCCTGCGCAGGTCCCTGGCGTCGCTCCTGGCCTGTACGTGCAGTACGGCAACGGAAACGGCACGTTCCAGAAGTGGGTGGGTGTCAATTCGCTGGCCATTGACGACTTTTACGGCGAGAGCACGGTCGGCGACTTCAACGGCGACGGCATCGAGGACATCGCCAACATCGATGCAGACTACGACGCCACCCTGCTCGGCCAGCGTGCCAACTTTTTCACATTTGGGCTGAATGCGCCCGCCGCCAACACCGCGTTCAGCCAAGTCGCCGCCGGCTTCTTCAAGGTGAATCCGATTCGCGCCAGTAAGCAGGACCTCGTCTTCCAGCAGGGCTCCAGCCTCATCCCCTACCTCAACAGCGGCAACGGCGTGCTTTTCACCCCGGAGACCCCGCTCCAGGGCACTCCGCCCGCGTCGCAACTGGTGGTCGGCGCGCTCATGATCGCCGACGTCGATGGCGATGGCAACGGCGACATCGTCGCGGTCTACTACAATCCAAACCTCAATCCGGCCACCACGCCGCCGGTCGCCGCCAACCAGCTCTACATCTGGTGGGGCAACGGCGATGGCACCTTCACAGCGCCCTTCGTCCTCCCGCTTACGCGCAACGACTACCTGGGCGCCGTGGGGGACATGAACTCCGACGGCAAGCCCGACCTCGTCCTCTCCGACGGCCAGATCGTCACCATCCTCTACAACCTCGGCGGCCGCACCGGCGCCTTCAGGAGCGATTTCGGCACCACCTGCGCCGTCTGCGGCGAGCAGCACTTCCTCGCCGGCCAGGGCATCAACTCCATCAGCCTCGCCCCCGTCACCGGCAACAGCAAATTCGACCTGGTGGTGGCCAACGGCGGCGTCACCATCTCCAATCCGCTCGCCCTCGGCGGTGCAACCGCATCCTCGATCGCGCTCACCGCCAACCCCGACGTGAATACTGGCGGCATCACCGTCCTCGCCAACAACATCACCACCAGTCCGGTAACTGGAACGGTCGTAGCAACGCCCAGCACGATGTCCCAGGGAACCGCATTTACCCTGACCGCAACCCTCTTCTCCAGCCCGGGTGTTGCAGAGCCCACAGGCTTCGTCGAATTCTTCGTTGGCACATCCGGAACTCCGGTCAGCGGCTTCGTCCCGTTGACAAAAGGGACCACAAGTTCGACCGCGAGCTTTCCCGTTACCGCCGCCGCCAATACCTATGCGCCCGGCACGTATGCGATCTCCGCGTTCTACAGCGGCGACGCCAACAACTCGCAGCTTCCCCTCAACGGCACCCTCACCATCACCAACACCGGGACCACCACCACGCTTTACCTCTGCATCGGCCCCACCGCGGCCTGTCCGTCCACCGGCAGCCCCACTGTGCCTGCGCCGCCCTGGCCCACAATGCTTTCGATGTACTACGGCCAGAGCTTCAATGGCATTACCGGTGCTACCGCCAACGACGGCAGCGCGCTTAGCGCGACCAGCGTCATCGACTTCAACGATGCCTACAATGGCGCGCCACCGGTCACCGAGTGCACGCTGGCCATCGGGCCGCCGCTGGTGCCGTGCCCGCCCGCGGTGGGCACAACCGTGGGCACCGGTGTCGGCACCCACATCTTCACCTCCGTCTACCTGGGCGACGCGACCCACGCTGGATCAACCTCCATCCCGGTCACCATCACCGTCGTGCCGGACCTCGTTACCGCAACTATTTCCTCATCGGCTAACCCCGTCGCCGTTGGCCAGCCTATCTCCATAACCGCGATCTTTACCGGCAACTACGCCGCACCTTCCGGCTTAGTGCAGTTCACCGTTAGCTCGCCCACTTTCAGCGGCTTGGTGGGAGTCGCGCAGCTGATGATACCCCCTACGGGCAACAGCAGCGTCGCCATCCTTTTCATCTCGGGCGCGACGCTCCCGGTAGGCACCTACACCATCACCGCCAGCTACGCCGCCACTACCGACTTCGGCGCCGCATCCGCCACCCTGACCCAGGTCGTCAAATCGCCCAGCTTCATCTTTAGCGTGACGCCGACTGCGGTGACCGACCTGATCGGCTCTGGCGCCGTCCTCACCATCACCGTCACCGCGCAGAACGGCTTCACCCAGACCGTCAATCTGGCCTGCGCCAATCTCCCCCCGGAAGCAACCTGCAACTTCATCCCTCCCGCCATCACCGGCGGCGGAAGCTCGATTCTCATCGTCAATAGCGCCGCGCCGCACACCTGCGGCACCACGCAGCCCTACTTCGTGGACGGCGGTGGAATCGGCCGCCCGCTGGCGCCGATTGCCTTGCCTGCGCTTGCCGGCCTGCTCGCGCTCTTCCTCCCCCGGCGGCGCCGCTGGCTGCGAGTGCTCATCGTTCTGGCTGCGGCCGCGGTGGCCGTGCAGATCACCGGCTGCGGCAATTGCACTGACCTGGGCACGCGTCCGGGCACCTACACCTTCCAGGTGACCGGGACCTTCGCCGGCCAGGGTCCATCCATCCCACCCGAGACCCAAAGCGTGCCCATTACCCTTACCGTCACCCTTTGAAAAAAGTTGTTAGTTGCCAGTTGTTAGTTGAAGGGCTCGGTGCCCAAGCCGATTTCCCAAGAATTGCAACTAACAACTAACAACTAACAACCAGCAACTGTTCTTACGCGTACATTCCCCGCTGCTTGGTCGTATATGCGACGCGGTCGACCGCCAGCATGTAGGCCGCGATGCGGTTGTTGACGTTGTGTGCCTTCGCGTAGCTGATCACAGCGTCGAAGGCTTCGCTCATGATCAGGTCGAGCCGCCGGTTTACCTCCGCCTCGTTCCAGAAGTAGCCCATGCGGTCCTGCACCCACTCGAAGTAGCTCGCCGTCACGCCGCCGGCGTTGGCCAGAATGTCGGGCAGGATGAAGACCTGCTTCTCCGCGAGAATCTGGTCGGCCACGATGGTGGTCGGCCCATTCGCGCCCTCGCACAGGATGCGACATTTCAGGTCCGCGGCGTTGCGGCTGGTAATGACGTTCTCCGTCGCCGCCGGAATCAGGATCTCGCACTCGCGCGCGAATAGCTCGGCCGGGTCCACTTGCTCCGCGCCCGCGAATCCGAATCCGACGATCGTCCCCGCCTCGGCCCTATGCCGCAGCAGCGCGTGGATGTCGATGCCGCGCGGATTCGCCAGGCCGCCGTCGAGATCGATGATGCCGATGATGCTGTAGCCCTTCTCGAAGAGCAGCTTGGCCGCGTTGGAGCCGACGTTGCCGAAGCCCTGCACGATAACGCGGCAGCCACTCACCGCCATGCCCAGGTGTTTCAGCGCGTGGTCGCAGACGATGGAGATGCCCCGGCCCGTGGCTTCCAGCCGCCCGCGCGAGCCGCCCAGCTCCACCGGCTTGCCCGTCACCACCGACGTCACGGTCTGGCGCATGTGCATGGAGTAGGTGTCCATCATCCACGCCATGGTCTGCTCATTGGTGCCCATGTCGGGCGCGGGCACGTCCTTCTCCGGCCCGATGAACTCCATCAACTCGGCGGTGTAGCGTCGCGTCATCCGCTCCAGTTCGCCCTGCGACATCTTGTGCGGGTCGCAGATAATACCGCCCTTGGCCCCGCCGAACGGGATGTTGACCACTGCGCACTTCCACGTCATCCAGCTCGCCAGCGCGCGCACCTCGTCCAGGCTCACGTCCGGCGCGTAGCGCACGCCGCCCTTCGACGGCCCGCGCGAGATCGAGTGCTGCACCCGGTACCCGGTGAAGACCTCCAGATGCCCATCGTCCATCATCACCGGGATGTGCACGATCAGCTCGCGGGTTGGATGCCGCAGCAGCTTCCAGATGCCGTCGTCCAGGTTCAGCTTCTTCGCGGCAAAGTCGAACCGCGCCTCCTGCGCCAGCCAGGGATTCAGCTCCTCCTCGATCGACAGCTGCGGAAAAAATGCCTGCGTCCTTCTTCTCTCGGTTGCCTCTTTGCGTTCCGTTGCCGGTACCAGCGATTCCGTTGCCATAGTTCTCCAGTCTTCTATTTGGGGTCGCAGCCCAAACCTGTGGAGTATAGGCCGTTCGTTGCAGACCGGACAAGCGGCGGGACCAAAGGGTGACCCCGAAGTACACCGCCATTGGATGCACTCCACCGTGTCCGCCGACCAGCATCGCGCTTCTCTCCGCGAATCACGAATCACGAACCTCGAACCGCGAACCCGGTACCTAGTAGGATGGAACCACCCGCCATGGCCGCCGCGACCCCAGCCACGCCCTCCGCCCGCGAATTCGCCCGCCTCGCCCGCGAGCACTCGCTCGTCCCCGTCTACCGCACCGTCACCGCCGACCTGGAGACGCCCGTCTCCGCCTTCCTGCGCATCGCCGCCAAGCAGCCCGAGGCCTTCCT
>PLUT01000213.1 GCA_003162875.1 Granulicella sp. | reverse complement strand
TACTTTTGGGGATCTCTGCTTAGGCCTAAGTCCTCTGTTTAAGGTGCTTTACAAGTAAGTCCTTTGGAATGCTGATCTTGATGCTTAAGCCCTTATTCCAGAGGATCTTAGGGATTTAGGGGGGGTGGGGTGGCCATGTCGAGCCAGTCGGACCAGCCGAACGAGTTGCGCAGCTTCAACCTGCCCGAAGTCGACGCCGCCATTGCCGGGACTCAATTCGCCGGCGCGCTGCACTATCTCGCGGCCACATCCTCCACCAACGATCTCGCCCACGCCGCAGCGCACGCGGGCGCGCGCCACGGCGTCTGGATCGCCGGCGAGCAGACCGCCGGCCGCGGTCGCGGAGGCCACAGCTGGCACTCTGCACCCGGCGCCATCGATGCGCCAGCCGGTCTCTATATGACCGCGCTCATCTCGCCGGACCTGCCCATGCAAAGTGCGCAGCACCTGTCGCTCAGCGCTGCCATCGCGGTGCAGTCCGCCATCGCCTCCGTCACCGGCTTCCGCATTCGCGAAGACATCGACATCCGCTGGCCCAACGACCTGATGTTCAACATGCCCAACAGGCTCAACGGCCGCGATGGAACCGCCCGCAAGCTCGGCGGCATCCTGATCGAGGCCGCAGCCCAGCCCGCGCCGGCCTCCGGCCCCACCCTGCTCCGCTACGCCATCGTCGGCATCGGCATCAACGTCAACCACACCGCCTTCCCGCCGGAGCTCGAGGCAATCGCCACCTCGCTCCGCCGCGAACTTTCTGGTCCCGCCCCGACATTGGGTGCCCCATCTCAGGCGCAGCCTGAGGTGGGGTTANNTGGATCACCGGCAAGCGCGTCCGCGTCGAGGCCCGCGATCCCGCCCCCAACGATCCAGCCCCCGGCTATACTGGCGTCACCGCCGGACTCGACCCAAACGGCTTCCTGCTTGTAAACGGAGACGACGGCCAACTCCACACCGTCCTCTCCGGGGGCCTCCGCGAGCCAACTGACAACTGACCACTGAGAACTGACAACTTGCTTCTAGCCATCGACGTAGGCAACACAAACACGGTCCTCGCTCTCTACCGCCTCGCCACCGCTGGCGAGCCCGCGGCGCTGCTGGCCGACTGGCGCGTCACCACCCATCGCTCGCTTACCGTCGACGAAGTCGGCATCATCTTCCGCGACCTCTTCGCCTTGCGCTCGCTGGACATCGCCCAGGTCACCGGCGCCATCGTCTCCTCGGTCGTCCCGCCGCTCGACTCCACCCTGCGCAGCGCGGTCGAGCTCTACTGCCGGGTCAAGCCCATCTTCGTCGAGCCCGGAACCCGCACCGGCGTGCCCATCCTCACCGACAATCCCGCCGAGGTCGGCGCCGACCGCATCGTCAACTGCGTCGCCGCCCACGAACTCTTCAAGGACGCACCCGCCGGCAGCGCTTCCACCCACCCGCACCTCATCGTTGTCGACTTCGGCACCGCCACCACCTTCGATGTCGTCAGCCCGCGCGGCGAATACCTGGGCGGAGCCATTGCCCCGGGCCTCGGCATCTCCGCCGACGCGCTCTTCTCCCGCGCCGCCCGCCTGCCCCGCGTCGATATCCGCAAGCCGCTCAAGGTGATCGGCACCAACACCGTCGACCACCTGCAAATCGGCCTCTACTACGGCTACATCGGCCTGGTCGACGGCATCCTCGAACGCATGATCGCCGAGCTTGGCCTGAACACCCACATCGTCGCCACCGGCGGCCTGGCCCGCCTCATCGCCGGCGGGTCAAAATACATCCGCCAGGTCGACGAACTGCTCACCCTTACCGGCCTGCGCCTCATCTACGAGCGCAACCTCGACCGCGCCGCGGAACGCCCCCACAAGTCCCGCCGCGAATGAACCGCCTGCGGCCGTGTGCCGGGTTGTTGTTTCTATTTACTGTTGGTGTGGCAGACAGATCCCCCGCGATCGGCGTAATCACAATCGCGCTGACTGTGCTGCCTGGACTGTCTGCGAAGCCGGCGGTTTGGGAACGAACTGCGCCCGCGTCGCGACCGTCAGGGCGCCCATGTCCGATGTCTGCCGTGGTTCCCCCGGCTGAATTACTCTTCCGACCGTCCGCGCCGCGCCCGCATCCGCGCCCGCACTGCCGAGAACAGCGCTCCCGCGCCGCCTACCAGCGCCAGCACCACCGTCGGGTTCTCCGGCGAATCCAAGCACCCAGTCTGCGCGCGCAGCGGCGCCGCAACCAACAGCATGAATGCAACTCCAAGCACTACCAGCGCCGTGTTCTTCATCGTTACCCGCTTTCCAAAGCAGAATCTGAATCGAAATCGTCAGACCCTTGCATCCACATTCCCCGGGATTGCCCAGCGCGGCTTCGCGGCCAGCGCCTCAAAGCCCTTCCCCGTTGTAGCCCAAACATTGTCGCTCAAGTCGACGGCACCTGCCAACAGTAAAATGCAAGCGCCCCGGGCGGACCCCGAAAGCCGGAGACCGCCGCGCCCCATGGGTTAGACTCGCTGATGCTGCTGGATGTCGAGTTCGGCGCCCAGCCTGACCACTGGCTTTATGAACTATTTCAACTATTTCACGGAGATCGAGACCCGCTTCCAGCAGCGCCGCGGGTCCATCCTGATGCTCTCCACGCTGGACTGGGCGCTGATTGAAACCTGGCGCGAGGCGGGCGTCCCGCTGGAAGCCGTCCTGCGCGGCATCGACGACGCCTTCGACAAGCGCGACGCGCAGAAACCCCGCGCCGGAGCGCGCCGCCAGCGCCAGGTCAACGGCCTGGCCTGGTGCGCCCAGGCCGTCCTGGAAGCCACAGAGCAGTTCCGCGAGGCCAGCGTTGGAACCGCGCCCGCCGGCCACTCCGATTCCGTCCCCGCCCGCGAATCCGGCTTTGAGGCCGGCCGCATCGCTCGCTACCTGGCGAGCAACGCCGCCCTGCTGGACGCCGCCGCCGCCAGCCTAGCCGCGCCGGCCTCCCGCGCCGCCAGCGAAGCCGCCGCCCGCCTCCGCGCGCTCGCTGCACAAATCGGGTGCCCCACATCTGGATCTTCAGATGTGGGTTCCCAACCGCCCCCCTTGAACCTGGCGCCTGGCGCCTTGAACCTGGAAGACCTCGACCGCACCCTGAGCGTCCTCGAAGAGAAGCTGGTCGCCGCGCTGCTGACCGCAACTCCCGAAGCCCAACTGGTCGCGTTGCGCGAGCAGGCTGCCCGCTCGCTCGCCCCCTATCGTGGCCGCATGCAGGCCGTCCAGATCAAGCAGGTCCAGCAGCAATTCCTGGAGAAGCGCCTGCTGGAAGCCCACGCGCTGCCTCGCCTCAGCCTCTTCTATATGCCCCACAACGACCCGCCGCCAGCTGATAGCTCATAGTTCATAGCTCATAGCTGATCGCTGATCGCTGTTCAACATCACGCCTTTCCTCCGCTCGCAAACAAAGCCCACGAATGACCACCCCCGCCCAGCAACGCAGCACGGACAACGAAGAACGGACAACCGTTCCCCGCTGCCCGCACTTTGGCCCCTGCGGCGGCTGCCAGCTCCAGCACCTCGCCTACCCCGCCCAACTCCAGCTCAAGGCGGAGCAGCTTCGCGCGCTGCTGGCGAAGCATGATTTTTTATGCGGCAGCGGAGCGGAGGAATCTGCTTCCGCGCGGTTGCCGGAAATCCAGGTCCACCCATCGCCGCCGTTCGCGTACCGCAACCGCATCCGCCTCACGCTGGCTGAAGTCGATGGCCAACTCCGCGCCGGCTACATCAGCCGTCCAGCCGACAAAACCGGGTGCCCCACGTCTGGATTCCCAGACGTGGGTTTAGCGAATGACGACGGCCTCAACGCAAACCCCGAAACGCCGGGCATTGCCTTTCTCCCCATCACGCAATGCCCCATCGCCACGCCCATCCTGTGGCGCGCCGCTGAAGCCTTTCTCGCGCTGGCGAACCGGCAGTCCGGCCTGTGGCTGCGCGGCCCGCAGCACGCGCTGGATCAGCTCGAACTCTTTACCACCGCCGACGAATCGCTCCTTCAGCTCTCGGTGTACCTGCGCGCGCGAACCAAATCGCGCAAGAAAGCGGGGTGCCCCACGTCTGGGTTTTCAGACGTGGGTCCCGCCTTCACCGCCCTCTGCGAAACCCTGCGCACCCGCATCCCGGAACTCGCCGGCGCGGGCAGTTTTCTGCTGCCGCCCAAGTCCGCCCAGCGCAGCCGGCGCGCCGAACAACCCCGCCCCGGCCCCACCTGGGGCGCGCCCGGCCTGAACTACACCGTGCCAACCCCAAATGAAAGCATCACCACCCATGAAAGAATCGCTACCCAAGATAAAGTTGTCATTCTGCCCCCGACCCTGAGCTTGCCGAAGGGGAAGGGGAAGAATCCCCGCATTTCGCCTTTGCCTTTGCCTGTCCCTCAACTAACAACTGACAACCAGCAACTACCAACTGCCTTTTGGGTTCCCCGCGGAGCCTTCTTCCAGATCAACCGCTTCCTCATCCCCGAACTCCTCTCGCTCGTCACCGCCAACCGCACCGGGCAATTAGCGTGGGACCTCTACGCCGGCGTCGGCCTCTTTTCCCACGCGCTCGCCCCACACTTCGACCGCATCACCGCAGTCGAGATCGCCGAACCCGCCGCCGGCGCACTCGCGGCAACCGGCCTCGTCAATCTCCGCGCCGTCAAGGCCACCACGCTCGACTTCCTCCGCGCCGCGGTGGTCGAGCGCGACCGTCCCGACCTCATCGTCCTCGACCCGCCCCGCTCCGGAGCCGGCCCTGAGGTCTGCGAGCTGCTCGCCCGCATCGCCGCGCCCACCCTCATCTACGTCTCCTGCTCGCCGGAGGTCCTTCCCGCCGACCTTGTCACTCTCGCCGCCTCCGGTTACCGCATCGACGCCCTCCACCTCCTCGACCTCTTCCCCCAGACCACGCACATTGAAACCGTAGCCATCCTCACCCGCTGACTTCGCGGCGTCACGGGCACCCAAAGCAGCCGCAAAAAATGCTGTCCAGTCGTTACCCCAACGTGAAAGAGTTGTACACGAAAGACGGGGTGCCTGTTGCGGCAATCACCTGGTGTTCCCAGACCCAAACCCACCTCCGAACCCGAGTCCGAACGCGAGCGCCGTCTTTACCCGCGAGCCGCGCGCGTCGAACCCCTCAGCTTCCGCCGCGCCCCGCTGCTCGCTGCCGCCCTCTGCTTCGCGCTGGGCGAATCGCTCACCCAGCTTCCGCCGGCGACTCCGCGCCCGGCCATCCTGCTGCTGCTCTCGGCCGGCGCGCTCGCCGCGCTCACGCTGCTCACCCTTCGCCGCGCATTCCGCATGGCCGTCTCCGCTGTCCTCGCTCTCTGGATCGCCGCCGGCCTCTGGTCAGCGCAGATTCAACCCGCGCCCTCGCCGCAGACCGCGCTGCTGGCCTATGCCGACGGCCTCAGCCGCACCGTCGAGGGCCGCGTCGTCCGGGTGCGAACGCTCCCGCCGCAGCAGCAGCGCGACAACGCCGCCTCTAGCAACACGGACTCCGATCCAGACCAGTGGGACGAGCCCGCCGGAGCCGAAGCGAACAGCACGCCCGCGCTCTCGCTCGACCTCGCGCTCACCGCCATCGAAGACGTAACTCCCGACACCACGCGCATGGTCCCGATTGCCGGCGGCGTCCGCGCCACCGTCCTGGCCCACAACGCCGCGCAGTCTCAAATCCCGAGCCAGCTCCAGCTCCGCTGCGGCGACCTGGTCGAAATCCCCATGCGCCTGCGCGCGCCCGAGCGCTACCGCGATCCCAACGCATGGCAGTACGCCGACTACCTGCTGCTGGATCAGGGAACGGCCCAGGGAATCGCCGCCACCGCGAACGTCGCTGCAACCAGGGTCCGCCTGCTCGCAAGCCCCACAGAAACACCGCTCGCAAACCTCGCCGCCCGCGCCAACTGCCGCATCTTCGCCGCGCAAAGCTGGGCCGCCGGACGCCTGCTCGCCTACACGCGCTCCACGCCCAACCGCCGCCTGCCGCCGCTGCTCCGCCTCACGCCGGACGACGCCGGCATGCTCAATGCCATGCTCTTCGGCGATCGCTCGCGCCTGTCCCACGCGCTGCGCCTCGGCTTCGAGCGCACCGGCTCCTTCCATCTCTTCGTCGTCTCCGGAATGCACGTTGCGGTGCTGGCCGGGCTGATCTTCTACCTCGCACGCCGCCTTCGCCTGGGTCCGGGCGCTGCCACCGCGTTCACCCTCGCCATCATCTCCGCCTACGCGTTGCTCACCGGCTTTGGCGTTCCCGTCCAGCGCGCTCTATTAATGACCGCCGTGTTCCTCCTCGCCCGGCTGCTCTCGCGCGCCCGCAACACGCTCAACGCGCTGGGCGCCGCCGCGCTTGCCGTCCTCATCGGCGCGCCGCACGCGCTGTTTGAAGCCAGCTTCCAGATGACCTTCCTCGCCATTGTCGCGATTGCCGGCATCGCCATGCCGCTGGGCGAACGCAGCTTCCTGCCGTATCTCCGCGCTGCACGCAATCTCGGCCGCCTCCGCGACGACCCTGCACTCTTGCCGCGCCACGCCCAATTCCGCATCAAGCTCCGCTTCTGGAGCGAGGCCTGCGCCGACAACCTGCACCTGCCCGCGTGCACGCTGCCCGCGCTGCTGCGGCTGCTCCTCCGCGCTGCCGAGCTCACGTTGATCGCACTGGTCGCCGAGGCGGTGATGGTCCTGCCCATGGCCCTCTACTTCCATCGCGCCACCGTCTTCGCGCTGCCGGCAAACCTGCTCAGCATCCCGCTGGTCGGCGTGCTGCTTCCGCTCGGCATCGCAACGTTTCTGGCGTCTTTGCTCAGCCCGTGGCTTGCCGCCTTGCCCGGCGCGGCGCTGGCGTTTCTGCTGCACACAGTCACCGCGGCCATTCAACGCATCAGCCATGCGCAGGCCGCCGACCTTCGCGTTCCCGGCCCGACCCTCGCGCACGCGCTCGCCGCCCTCGCCTGCCTCGCCTTCTGCTGCTGGGCGGTGCGCCGGTCGCGCGCGTATGCGTGGACCGCCGTTGCCGTGCTGCCGCTCGCGGCTGCGATTGTCCTGTGGCCCACCGCGCCGGCCGTCCATTCCGGCAAGCTTGAAGTTACCGCCATCGACGTCGGCCAGGGCGACTCGCTGCTGGTTGTCTCGCCCGCCGGCCGCGCCATGCTCATCGACGCGGGCGGGCCAACCGGAGCGGCTGCCAACGCGGAGAACGCCGCGGGCCTCGGCTCTGAAAACGCCGCCTTCGACATTGGCGAAGAGGTGGTTTCGCCCTACCTCTGGTCGCGCCAGTTCCGCCGTCTCGACATCGTCGCCCTCACCCACGCGCATTCCGACCACATGGGCGGCATGCCCGCCATCCTCCGCAACTTCCGCCCGCGCGAGTTGTGGGTCGCGGTCGACCCCGACTCCGCCCCCTACCGCGCCCTGCTCGCCGAGGCGGCGCAACTGGGAATCGTCGTCCGCCACCTGCGCGCCGGCGACCGCCAATCCTGGGACGGCATTGCCATCTCCGTCCTCGCGCCTACGCCCGCGTACGTCAATCCCGGCCCGCCGGTCAACAACGATTCCCTGGTCTTGCGCATGACCTTCGGGCAGTCTTCGGCCCTGCTGGAAGGCGACGCCGAAGCCCCCAGCGAACACCAGATGGTCGCCGCCGCGCTCGCCTCGTCATCCCGCAGCGCAGCCTCGTCATCCCACAGCGCAGCCTTGTCATCCAGTGGCCTCGCGTTGTCATCCCGCAGCGCGGCTTTGTCATCCCGCAGCGCAGCGGAGGGATCTGCTTCTTATCCTTCCGATACCGCCGCGACGCTCGGCCCCGACACCCTGCTCAAAGTCGGCCACCACGGCAGCCGGACTTCCACCACGCCCGAGTTCCTCGCCCTCGCCGCCCCGCAGGATGCGGTCATCTCCGTCGGCGCCAACAACACCTTCGGCCATCCGCGCCCCGAGATCATCGCCCGCCTCGCCGCCGCCCACGTCCGCCTCTACCGCACCGACCGCTTCGGCCTCACCACCTTCCTGCTCTCGCGCGACGGCCGAATCGCAGCGTCCAATCCGTAACCGGCTATCGCGGCAAAATGTATTGACAATGTCATTACAAATGCTAGAATTGTTTTGGGAGATACGGCTTATGGCGAGTTCAGCGGTTGTCACCGAGCGGCGGACGGAAAAGCTGGATGTCCGTGTATCCAGGGCCGCAAAGGCCAAACTTCAGGCCGCGGCTGCCGCGTCGCACCGCTCCATGAGCGATTTCGTCATGGAGAGCGCCCTTGCCAGAGCGGAGGAGACGCTTGTGGAACGGCGCACCTTCGGCCTCAACGCCGAAACCTGGACCGCCTTCCAGGCAGCGCTCAGCGCACCTGTGCGGCCTCTGCCAGGATTGCGTGCACTGCTGCATGAACCGGGCTTTTTTGACACCGCTTCCGCTCGGCGAGCGAAGCGGCGATCCCGTTGAACTCATCTCGAACGAGCGAGTCCAGAATTATAGAAAAGCTGCGCCGCGACCATCCGCTTGAAGGGTTCGACTGCGGGCAGTCGGATCTGAATCGATGGCTCATCAAATACGCCCTGCAGAACCAGGGATCCAACGCGGCGCAGACGTACCTGGGCATAGTCGATGGCGTCGTCGTCGGATACTATAGCTTGGCGGCTGGCCAGGTCGAATATGTGGACGCGCCTGAGCGGCTGCGGAAGGGGTTGGCAAGCCATCCGGTTCCCATCATGCTGCTGGCCCGTCTGGCGGTACATAAGGACTGGCAGAAAAAAGGAGTCGGCCGCGCACTTCTCAAGGACGCCGTGCTGCGAACCGAGCAGGCAGCCGATCTTGCCGGCATCCGCGCACTCGCAGTTCATGCCAAGGACGACGCAGCCCGGCGCTACTACGAGCAGTTCGACTTCCTGCCATCCCCCGCCGATCCATTCCACCTGTTCGTGCTGCTCAAGGACATACGCAAACTTCTCGAAACCGGATAGCCAAACACCGTCTCAACCCGGCGAGCCTCAGACTCCGACGCCTCCTTCCGCGTCTAATCCGTAGCGCGGCCGCCCTCCTCCTTAGTGCGGTCGTCATTCTGACTCGAAGAGNNCGAAGAGTCAGAATCTCCGTAGTTGTCGTGTCTCACTAAGCGATGCGGCGAATTTGCTCTCGTGCTAAAACTAAACAACCCACCGGAGGCCCTCCTTGGAAGAGATCTCCCCAACCACCGAAGCCGTCCCCATCATGTCTCCGGCCGAAATCGCCGAAGAGCAGAAGCTCATCCGCCGCCTGCAGTTCATGATGAATCTCGTTCTGCAGACCATCGCCCAGGACGGCTCGCTCACCGTCGACGAGGCCGCGCAGATGATCGCCGACGCGCGCAAGGCCGCGCTGGCCATGTTCCCCGGCAAGGAGCT
>PLUT01000155.1:289-9687 GCA_003162875.1 Granulicella sp. | reverse complement strand
TTGCCGTCCTTGTCGAGAACGCCGCGGCGGAACTCCGGACCGAGCTGGACGCTGGCGACATTGCCGACCGTGACCGGCGTGCCGTTGTAGGCGCCGAGCGAGATGTCTTCGATGTCCTTGAGGCCGCGGATGAGGCCGATGCCGCGGACCATTTCTTCCGTGTCGCCGACCTCCATGACCTTGGCGCCGACGTTGTTGTTGGAGCGCTCGACAGCGGCGACGATCTGCTGGAGCGGGACGTTGTAGGCGCGGAGTTTTATGGGATCGAGGTCGATCTGGTACTGCCGGACGAAGCCGCCCACGCTGGCCACCTCGGCGACGCCCGGCACGGCGTTGAGCTGGTACTTGATGAACCAGTCCTGCAGGGAGTGCAGCGTGCCGCTGTCGTAGGGACCCTCAACCGTGTACCAGAAGACCTGGCCGACGCCGGTGGCGTCTGGACCCATCATGGGAGTGACGCCGGCGGGCAGGAAGCTGCCAGCCAGCGAGAGGCGTTCGAGCACGCGAGTGCGGGCAAAGTAGATGTCAACGGAGTCCTCGAATATGACGTTGACCATCGAGAAGCCGAAGGCGGATTGCGATCGCACGGTGCGCACATTTGGCAAACCCTGCAGGTTGACGGTGAGGGGATACGTGATCTGGTCTTCGACTTCCTGCGGACTCCTGCCGGCCCAATCGGTAAAGACGATGACCTGGTTTTCGCTCAGGTCCGGAATGGCGTCGATGGGCGTGCGCAGGAGCGCCCAGTATCCCCAGCAAGCCAGCGCGGCGTACACGGCGATTACCAGCCAGCGATTCTTCAGCGAAAACTCGATCATGCGGTTGATCACGGCGTGCTCCTAATTTGCGTTCAGGTGGGTGCGCAAGGTGGCGAGGACGGCGCCGGCCCGGCGGGCCTCGACGGTGACGCTCCATGAGCCGGTCATGCCAGGCTGGCCTTTGCCGGCGTAGGCGTGCTGGGCGGCGTTCCAGGCCAGGTCGAAGGACGACCTCATTTCGGGCATGCCCATGGAGGGCATCGCCGGCATGACGAGAGTGACCTTCACCTGGGCATCGGATACGGGCTTGCCGCTGGTGTCGGCCAGGGTTGCGGTGAAGACGTTGTCCTCGCCGGCTTTCAGCGGGGTTGGAGCGTGGAGGTCGAGCCTGGCTCCGGCGACCTGCCCGGCGCCGCCTGCCGGGGCAGATGGAGCTGTTGGCGCGGCCCCGGCGGCGAACTCCTTCGATCCGCCGTAGAGGCCGGACATGCCGGAGCTGAGGTGGGCCTGCGAGTCGAGCAGGAAATTGCCGCTGAGGACGACCTTGTCGCCGGGTGAGAGACCGCTGACGACAGGGAAAAGATCGTCGGAGGGCGTTCCCAGAGCAACTTCGCGGGCTTCAAAGACGCCATCGGATTTGGCGACGTAGACGATCTTGCGCGTGCCGGTGTCGAGTACGGCGGAGCGGGGAACGACGATGGTTTCGGCGGCGGCGCGGCTGACAAAGCTGGCGTTGACGAACATGCCGGGCAGCAGGCGCATGCCGGGGTTGGCGACGTGGACGTGCACGGGGACGGTGCGCGTCTGGGGGTTGGCCGCAGGCTCGATGAAATCGACGTGGCCGTGCAGCGTGCGGTTAGGGAGGGCCTCAGCAGTGATCTCGACTTCCTGGCCGGGGCGAATCTGCGCCAACTGGTCCTCGTAGACGTCGGCCTTGATCCACACGGTGCTGAGATCGGCTACCGTGAAGAGGGTGTCGCCGGCATTGACATACTGGCCCTGCGTGACCTTGCGGTCGACGACGCTGCCGGAAGCGGAAGCGTAGAGGGTGACGTGAGGTATGCCCGCGGCTTCAGGTTCATCGATCTGCTTTTCGCTGATGCCCCAGAGTTCAAGCTTGCGCCGGCTGGCGGTGACCAGCGCGTCGGCCTGGGCGCGGGCGCCTGGGTCGTCCGACTGGCGGAGCCGGCTGCGGGTTTCCTGCGCGAGACGATAGTCGCTGAGTGCGGTAGCGACTTCGGGGCTGTAGAGATCGGCGACCGGCTGGCCGCGGCGAACGGTCTCGCCGGTGTACTGGACGTAGAGCTTGTCGACGCGGCCGCCGATGCGGGCGCTGACGGCGGCCAGCTGAGCTTCAGGCTGTTCGACGCGGCCGAAGGAAGCGATGTCGGTCTTGAGGGCCGCGGTGCGGACTTCGGCAACCTGCACACCGGCGGCAGTGATCTCGGCGGGGGAGAGCGAGAGCGTGGTTCCCGGCTGCGTGCCCTGGTCGTCTGCAGCGGAGTGGGGCGCGGCAGCCATCGGTTGCATCGCTGGAGCGTTCGTCCGTTCCGCGGCAAAGGACCGGGCGCCGGTGTAAGCCAGCAGGCCGGCAAAGACTGCGGTGGCGACTATGCCGCCGCCGGCGCCAATAGCGATAAGCTTCTTTTCGTTGGTAGTCACTTGGTTGTCCTTTTGGGTGTGGAGTCGGTGGTTGGGCTGGCGGGGATGGGCATACCGATGCTGCGTTCGAGCTGTGCGCCGCTGGCGTCGGCCGCCGCCAGCGCCTGGTAGTAAGCGGTGCGGATGTCAAGCAGAAGGTTCTGGCTGTCGATCAGGTTGGTAAACTCGCCCCGGTTGTTCTCGTAGGCGGAGGCCGAGGCGCTGAAGTTGGCTTCGGCCTGGGGCAGCAGCGTATCCCGGTAGAGCTTGATGCGGGATTGCGCGGAGCGGAGTGCGATCTGGGCCTGGCGGATTTCCAGGAAGACGGCGGAGGTGCGGGCATCGAGGTCGGCGCGGGCCACATCGGTGGCGGCGTCGGCCTGTTTGGCTTCGCCGTCGTGCCGGCCGCGGTTCAACGACGGGAGCGGCATGGTCAGTTCGGCCATGTAGGCATTGCGGAAGCTTGAGCCGGTTGGCATCAGCATGTAGCCGGCCGCGAGCGTCAGATCGGGCTTCAAGGCGAGGCGGGCGAGCTGGGACTGGTCTTCGGATCGGGTGATTTGTTTGCGGAGCGAGGCGAGTTCCGGGCGATGCTCAATGGCAAGCCGTTCCAGTTCTTCGGTCGACGGAAGGGCTGCCGGGACGCGGTAGGCGCCCGCGATTTCGATGGGTGCGTCGGGGCTGTGGCCGAACAGAACACTCAACTCGGCGCGCGCGGCGTCGCGCTCTGCTTCGAGTTCGATCAGGTGTTCGTTCAGGCGAGTGAGGGCCATCTGCGCGCGGAGAACATCGCTCTGCGGAGCTTTGCCGGCGGTGTATTCGGCCAGGCTGGCGGAGATGGCCTGATTGAGAACTGTGGCCTGCTGGTTGTGCACACGCATCTCGTCGGAGTTGCGCAGCAGCGCGGAGCAGGCTTCGCGAACGCTGGCAGAGACGTCCTGGCGGAGTGTTTCCACGTCGTCGGATGCAGCCTGAGCGTCGTCGTCTGAAACCTTCGCGCGCAGGTCGAGCTTCTGCTTGCCGGGAAAGGTCTGCTGCAGAGAGAACATCAACTGCGCCTGGTCCAGGTCCCAGGGCTTGCGCAAAGGCGTCTGCCAGTCGCGCACCATAAGCATGGGATCGTCCAGGCTGCGGGCGGTCGCGATCTTCATCTGGGCGAGCGACAGGCGGCGCACGGCGGCGCGGATCTGGGGATTGTCGACCAGCGCCTCGGCGACTGCCTGCTCAGCCGAAAGCGATGCAGGCGGCGGAACTGGTGCATCGGAAGGGAGACTCGAAGGCAGCGGGGCCTGGGCCCAGCACCCGGACGACGATACGATTGACAGCGCCAGCACAAGTGGCGCGAAACGACAGTAATGCTTCACTCTTCAACTCCGCGTTACCACGCAACAGGGAACACCCGGGCGCACGAAGGCTCGCACCGGAAGACCACGGCGAAGAAGGAAGCTAGATTCTTAAGCTGAATGCGCCCGGAGGCGACTGCGACGGATTGACGGCGGTCATCGCCGCGTCGCGCGAAGCGGAGTGGTCCATTGCGGAGAGGAACCGCTGCGCAACATCGATCGGCGTCAGGCCGGTGAATGCCGCGGTAACCGCAACTGCAGGGGCCTGCGGCGCAGAGGCACAGCAGCCCGTCCGGGACGACTGGCAGGGCATGCTCATGTGCAGGCAGCAGCTATGCGCCGCCGCGTGTTGCGCGGGAAACACGCACAGCCCGCACGACAGCAGCATCACACCCATCAGGATGATGGCAACTGACGCCCGTGCTGTGATTCCACGCACCATGCTGCCAGACTACCATGTACGCACAATCCCGCCGTGATCCACATCACACCAGTACCATCCGGCGGTGGTGTCATCAACAGTGTCGTGTGGATACTGAAAACAAACGGCTTAAAGATGGTGGAGGCGGCGGGAGTCGAACCCGCGTCCGAAACTACCTTCAACAGAGAGCATTCATGCTTTTCCGCGTTCAATTTTGTCTCGTCATCATCGCTAGGAACGGGCGAAGAAACGATGACGACCAGCCTGATCGATCTCGTCATTGCCGTCCAGGCGGAACAGCGTTGACCAGCCTACTGTGCGACGATCGGTACAAGCCCGTAGGCGAAGCCTGAGCGATCGGCTACCTAATTAATTAGGCAGCAAGCGCGAATTGAGGTTCGGCACTTATGGTTTTGTGAGCGATTACGGGTGTCCACACCCCGGCATGCCTCTCTGCCGCTAGCAATCCCGTCGAAGCCGTGACGCCCCCATGTGGAAGCTGGCAAAAAACGTTGCATTCGGCAATCAAAGAACTGCTTTCAGTATAACTCTTTAGGGTTTGGGGCCGCAGGCGGGGTGGCTGGGCTAGCGGGATGGGGGCGAAACGTCTGTGACGTCTGTGATAGGATGCCGCTTTCGCGGGCTGCAGCCGGCGGTGCGCTGTGAACGCGCACGGTGCGGTTTGCGGCACATTTGCGGCGGGACAATGATCCGTGAGTTGCATCACACATCCGGCGGCAAGGTTCTTGTAACATTCTGGGATTGTTGCAGTCGATAGAAGGGGAGTTGGCTAATGAAAAACTATCTCGGACAGGACGTCCGGAACGTAGCGGTAACAGGCCACGCGCACAGCGGCAAGACAACGTTGATCGCAGCTCTGCTGCAAGCCGCAAAGATGACGGCCACGCGTGGCCGAGTGGAAGATGGGTCCGCCGTCACCGCGTATGACGAAGAAGAAGTCGCCCGGCGCACCACGATGGCTAATGCAGTGGCGTATGCCGAGTGGAACGGGGTGAAGATCAACTTCCTAGACACTCCCGGCTTTCACATGTTTCTGCATGAGACGCGCGCCGCGATGATGCCGGTGGAGGCCGTGCTGGTGGTGATCAACGCGCAGACCGGCGCCGAGGCCGTGACCGACCGGGTGTGGAAGTATGCCGGCGAGGTAAACCTGCCGCGCATCCTGGTGGTGAACCAAGTGGATCATCCCAAGGCCGACACCAGGCTGGGCCGGCAGCACATGATCGAGCAGTTTCAGGAGCGGTGGGGACGCCAGGTGGTTCCCGTGCAGTTGCCGATTGTGGACCAGGACGGCTTTCACGGCGTGGTGGACCTGGTGACGATGAAGGCGTTTCTGTACGAGCCGAATGGCAGCGGGCGCGGCGAGGCGGGAAAGATTCCGGATGCGGTGGCGGCGGATGCGAAGGCCGCCCACGAGGCGCTGGTGGAGTTGGTGGCCGAGGGCAAGGACGAGTTGATGGAGGAGTACTTCCGCGAGGGCACCATTCCGGAAGAGCACCTGGTGGCGGCGATCCATGAGGCGGTACGCGAGGACCGGCTGTTTCCGGTGCTGTACACGAGCGGCCTGACCAATGTGGGCACCGATCATTTGCTGGAATTCCTGAAGGTGTACGCGCCCGCGCCGACGGAGCGCGAGCCGATGGCGGCGAGAGGCAAGTTGCAGGCTGCGGCGGCGAACGGCAATGGCGCGCATGCTGAGGGTCAGGACGAGACGGTGACGCGCAAGGTGGACGATAAGGAGCCGCTGGCGCTCTACGTCTACAAGACGATGACCGACCCATTTACCGGGAGGGTGACGTTCTTCAAAGTGGTGAGTGGAAAGTTGAAGACCGACACCGCGGTGCAGAATTACACGCGTCAGGAGGCCGAGTCGCTGACCCACATCTACGTGATGCAAGGCCGCAAGCCGGTGGAAGTGCAGGAGCTTCACGCGGGCGACCTGGGCGCGGCGGTAAAGCTGCGAGTCACGCTGACGGGAGACACGCTGGGAGAGAAAGGGCGGGAGATTTACATGGACACGCCGGCGATGCCGGAGCCGGCAATGACCTACGCGATCGAACCGAAGTCCCGCGCCGACGAGGACAAGTTGGCGCCGGCGCTGCACAAAATGATGGAAGACGACCCCATGATACGGTTCTTCCGCGATCCGCAGACCAACGAATTTCTGGTGGCGGGCGCGGGTCAGCCGCATATCGAGGCGCTGGTTTCCAAGCTGGCGCGGCGCTACCACACCAACGTGGTGCTGAAGGCGCCGAAGGTGCCCTACCGCGAGACGGTGCGGGGACGTGCCGAGGCACAGGGCCGGCACAAGAAGCAGACCGGAGGCCACGGACAATTCGGCGACTGCAAGCTGCGCATTGAGCCTATGCCGCGCGGAAGCGGCTTCGTGTTTGCCAACGAGATCTTCGGCGGAAGCATTCCTCGTCAATACGTCCCGGCTGTCGAAAAGGGCGTTCGCGAATCGGCGGCGCGCGGCTACCTGGCGGGTTTTCCGGTGGTGGACTTCAAGATCACCGTGTTCGACGGCAGCTACCACGATGTCGACTCCAGCGAAATGGCGTTCAAGCTGGCCGGACGAATTGCCTTCCGCAAGTGCATGGAACAGGCCAAGCCGGCGCTGCTGGAGCCGGTGATGAAGATGGAGATCGAAGCGCCGGACGAGTTTGCCGGAGCGTTGATGGGCGACCTGAGCGGACGCCGCGGACGCGTGCAGGGCATGGAGAGCAGTAACTCGGGAACCTTGATTCGCGCCGAGGTTCCCATGTCCGAGGTGCTGACCTACGGTACCTCACTGACTGCAATGACGCAGGGCCGGGGCAGTTTCCGGCTGGAGATGGACCACTACGACATTGTGCCGCAGGCGATTGCGGAGAAGATTCTTGCCGCAGCGAAACAACCGGTGATGGAAGAAGAGGAATAACACAGCTCCGAAAAGAAGCTTGGAGTCCGGGAGATTTCGAACATGGTTGCCCCTGTGCAAAAGCCGCGCGGGCTTTCTGCACCATGAAGCCGGTCACAACTCGGGCGCGACAAGTTGCGGCACCAGCGCGGTCAGCAGCCCGGTAAACTGCCGTTCCACACGCCGCCCAATCTCCATCACGTCTTCGTGATGAATCGTCTCGCCGGTCACGCCCGCCGCCATATTCGTCACCAGCGACAGTCCCAGCACCTCGATCCCCATATGTCGCGCCACGATCACTTCGTGCACCGTCGACATGCCCACCAGGTCCGCGCCCAGCGTGCGAAACGCGCGAATCTCCGCCGGCGTCTCAAAGCTTGGTCCCAGCACCGCAAGATACACGCCCTCGCTCAGCGGAATGCTTTGCCGCTCCGCCTCTGCCATCGCCAGCTTGCGCAGCTGCGGCGAATATGCCGTGGACATATCGAAGAAGCGCTGCCCCGCCCCGGGCACGCAGGCAAACCGCTCGTCGTTCGGGCCGGCCGCGGCATTTCTGCCGGTCAGATTGATGTGATCGGAGATGACAACCAGCGAGCCCTGTGGAATGTCCGCGCGAACGCCGCCCGCGGCGTTGGTCACGATCAGCGTGCGCACGCCCAGCAGGCCCAGCACGCGCATTGGAAATGTCACCTGCTCCATCGAGTA
This sequence comes from Granulicella sp., assembly GCA_003162875.1. Taxonomy (GTDB): domain Bacteria; phylum Acidobacteriota; class Terriglobia; order Terriglobales; family Acidobacteriaceae; genus Edaphobacter. The sequence goes on along the minus strand of PLUT01000155.1, from coordinate 1,899 downwards.
GCCTTCGTAGGCATGCACGCGCCCCTGCATCACGGCAACCGCGATACCCCCAATGGTTCCCAGCACCAACTGCCCCGAGTGACCAGCTACCGTCGATTGCGGAAAGTGAGGAATCTCCGCGTACGGAATCGTGACCGCGTCCGCCACCTGCGATGCGAACCCGCCCAGGCCCGAACCGAGAATGATGCCGACCCGCGGAGGCAGGCTTACGCGCGTCAGGACGGCATCGACGGCCTCCTGCGCCTTGCTATAGAGATCAGCCACGGTTACTCCTCACATTCGTTCAAGCTAGTGTACAGACAGCCTGCGGGTCGGCTGCGAAGGTCAGCGCTCGCGGCCGGCCGTTGAGGAGGGGACGTCGTTCGCCGCGGTCATTTTTGCGCTGCACGCAGCGCAGCAGATGCAGCCGGCTCCTTCGCCGAAGGACTCGTCGCCGGAGACTGCCGGCCAGCCAATCATCACCAGGAAGATATCGAGGACGAAGAGTCCGATGGCGATGTCGTTGAAGAGGGTCGCTTGGGGCAGGTTTGGCCAGAGTTGATTGGCGGCCCAGAAGAGGAAAGCGGCTGCGAGAGTAATTGCTTTGATAGCTTCCGCGAGCGAGGGTCGATGCGCCCACTGGTACAAGAGGTAGGCGAGCGCGATCGTGGCGAGGGGAAATGCCCCCAGGAAATTGTGGGCGCCGGCAGGAAAGATCGCCGGGCGAGCGTCCCACACAAAGAGTGCTGCCACGCCTGCAAGAGTAACGATTCCGAGGATGGCTGGGATCGCTCTTTGAGCGCGGCCAAGACGAGTGAACATAGGGTAAGCTTACCGTAAAGACATAAGGGTTCCATGGCTGTTCGTCACCTCCGAACAGGCCGAATCCGCCAGGCCAAAGTTGACCAATGCCGACACCCGCGCCCCAGTCTGTCTGCCCACTGATGCTTGGTATAGCCGGGTGGTCCGGTTCGGGCAAGACTACGCTTGCGCGCGAGTTGGCGAACCAACTCGATGCGACGCTGTTTCCGCTGGACCTGTACTATCGCGACCTGTCGCAGTTCCCGCTGGACTCGCGGCATAAGCGCAACTTCGACCATCCCGACTCGCTCGAGTCGGAGCTGATCGTCGAGCATGTGCGCGCGCTGGCAAATGGGAAGAGCATCCAGCGTCCGGTGTACGACTTCAAGACTCACTCGCGCGTGGCCGGCGCGTTCGACACCATCACGCCGGCGGGCGTCGTGATTGTGGAGGGCATCCTGGCGCTACACTTCGCGGAACTGCGGCCGCTGTATACGTTCTCCATCTACGTGAACGCGCCGCACGATGTGTGTCTGGCCCGGCGCATTCACCGCGACATGCACGAACGCGGCCGCACGGAGGAGTCGGTGCGCGAGCAGTTCGAGGCGACGGCGCGGCCGATGGCCGAGCTGTATGTTACTCCGTCCGCGGCGCGCGCATCGGTGATCGTGGAAGGAACCGACGCGCTGGACTGGTCGGTGGAGCAGATCCTGCGGCGTATGCGGCTGGCGGGCCTGATGCCGCGGGCGTAAGGTTCGCGGTTCGAGGGGCGGCGGCATTCAGGGTGGTTAGGACGGCGGCGGTGGCGGTGTGAGAGGCAACCGCAGGTC
>PLUT01000155.1:0-202 GCA_003162875.1 Granulicella sp. | reverse complement strand
GTGATGAGCAGCTCGGCGCGCTTGAGGTCGATGTGGTTGCAGGCGAGGCGGGCGGCGACGTCCAAAAAGACCTTCTGGATGGCTTCGTGGGTGTCGAGATTATCGATGAGGAACATGTCGTTCTCGATCACGGTGGGGACGTCGTCGGTGCGGTGGGCGTAGCACATGTAGTTGTTCTGCATGGCCATGGCGCGGCAGCGGG
>PLUT01000226.1 GCA_003162875.1 Granulicella sp. | reverse complement strand
GAGCATGGCCGCGGTGCCGCTGCCGGGGTCGGCTGCGCCGAAGACCCAGGCGTCGCGGTGGTTGCCCGCGATTACCCACTGATTCGGTTCCGAGGCGCTGGGAATCCTGCCGATGACGTCCCAGATGGTGCGCAGGCGAGCGTCCCGGACCAGCTGCATATGCACGGTGACGGGCGCGGCGACGTTGCCGCCCACGTGATAGGAAANNGGAAAACGGCAGGCCGCCCTGCCAGTCGTGCGGCGCAGCCGGTCCGCCGAGCGCACGCAGAATAGGGGCTGCGTCCGCGGAGGAGAGTGGTTCCACCGGGATACTGGGAAGGTCGTTGTGCAGCTTGTCGATCGGGACGCGCTGGGACGCGGGAAGCCCGGGCACCGAGGCGACGCCCGGGGTGGTCGGGTCGCCGGGATAGATGGGCAAAAACTGCACGGAGCCTCGCTGCACCGCGGAATCGGGGCGTTCGGGGCCGTCAGGATACGCCTCCCCGCTACTCGAACCATCGTCGGCCGGGTCAGAGTAGAGAAGCACGCCTTTGGCTCCGTACTGCTGGGCCAGGTACACCTTCGAGCCGCGATAACCTCCGCCATAGCGCAGCAGCGCGATCTTGTCCTTCAGGCTGATGCCGAGTTCGGCGAGCCTCTGGAAGTCCTGAATCCTGCCGCGGTTGACGTAGACGACCGGCGCAGTGATATCGCCCGCAGGGGACGAGCTGTTGAAGCCGGGCAGGATGGCTGGGTCGTCCTGGAAATGGTCGACGGCGCCGTTGGCGGCGGGGGCGACGTGCTCGCGGGTGGGGCCGCTGAAGATCTTGTTTCCGTTTGCATCGAAGGCTTCGATCAGGGTAGACACCGGCTTGTCGATGAGCACACTGTAGGGCACGATTTCGGTCTGGAGTCCGGCGGCTTTGAAGTGGGCAGCGACGTAGAGCGCGGTGGCGTAGTCCTGCGGCGAACTGGCCCAGTGCGGCGCGGCGGTGAGTGCCTGGAGGTGCTGCTGCGCGAGTTTGGCGTCGGGCACGGCGAGGAACTCCGCGTCCAGCGCGGCCTGCCGCGTGAAATCGCGGAATCCGAAAACACCACTGGGCGCAGCAGCCGGAGTTGGCGCGGCGGGCGCGTGGGCTTGCGCGCCAACCAGTCCGGCTCCGGGCCGCGGAGTCTGTCCCGCGACGAGCAGGAGAGCGGCGAGCGGAAGCAGGGATGCGAGAGAACGAGAGCCGGTCAAAATCGTTGGCCTATGTGAAAGTCGGCGGCGCAACCCGGGCAACCGGGGAGCAGCCACCTGCTTTACACTTCCTCGCTGCGCGAGCAGCTTGCCAACACTCTGCAGCAGCAGTACCTCAGTTGGGAAGTCTCGCAGACGGTCAAGCAGCCTTACAAGCAGTCCATTTCGGGCTTGCTGACGGTCTTCAGTTTGTGGGTTGAGGCATTGCATCATGCGAGATAACCTATTTGCTGATACGTTACTGGGGCGTTCCATTTGCCGCGTTCAGGGCGTTCCAGTATCACATCCGTAAGTAGGAAGGTAGTTCCGCCTTTCGTTTTCCGGCGGGCGTTTCAATCTCAAAGTTCACGATGTTGCAGTCCACGACGTTGTTGGCCTTGATCTTCTTGAGCCATGCGCTCAAACTCTGCTGCGCAGCCTGCGATAGATCGAGCTGTGGTGTCAGCTTTTGCCCCACCACGACGAGCGTGAGGGGCAGAACGGAAGAGGGAGGGCCGGGACGTACACTCAGGAGTGCTAACACAATCGCATGTTGCGGCCCAGTGTCGACCCACAACCACCCTCCTGCCGAGCCGCACGCCTGTGGCAGACAGCCGATGGCGAAAAGATTTGTGCCGGATATTTGAATAGGTCCCTGCCCTTGCGCCATGAAGTCCTGTGCCGCATCTGCAGTATTGTTCGTGTGCGCTAAAGGAGGCTGCGTGGGGAGCCATGCTGAAAGAGTCGGCTTAAATCGCGTGTCGCTCGCAAGATCGCTCGAAGACTTGCCGACGTACTGTGTCATCCAGCCGAAATCCTTGTTATTGGTGGGAGCTGTCCAGCTTGCTGCCGGATAAAGCAGACAAGCCAATGCAATACAGCCGAACCACTTCATTCGCTTTGTTGTTGAACTGTTCATCGAAAATTACTTGCCTCTTAGGGAATTTTGCAGCTTCGTTAGGGTTTCGGCGTCGGCGTTGGGAATGAGCTTGCAGGCGCAGTATTCATATTCGTGTCCTTTCAGGCTAAACCCTGCGCCGCTCGAAAATGCGCTATGCCACAGGCTGGGTACAGAACTTGCAACGAGTGGCGGCCAGCGGGATATCGCCCAGGCACTGCGGGCACGCCTTGGTTGCGGGCGGTTCGGGGGCCGGAGGGTTGTACCTCTTGAGCAGGTACTGCGCCGGCAGCACCAGGAAGAAGTAGACGACGGCGGCGATCAGCAGGAAGTTGATGACGGCGGTGATGAAGGTGCCGTACTTGATCTCGCCGCCATGGATGTGGCCCACCAGGTAGTCGAAGTTCGGTTTGCCGACGACGGCGCCGAGCAGCGGGTTAATGATGTTGGCGGTAAGCGAGGTGACGATGGCGGTGAAGGCCGTGCCGATGATGACTGCGACGGCCAGATCCATCACATTGCCGCGGAGAATGAAGTCGCGAAATCCCTTAATCATGGAAGAAAACTCCTTAGAAATCGACAGGCGCTGAGTATACCTTAAGGCGCGTGGGCGGAGCAGGGAACGAACATGCGCTAAACGACATACGGGAAGAAGAGGAAGAAGAGGATGAGGCAGAGAACCATCATGTCCATCAAGAGCAACAGGAGGATGCCGAAGTGATAGAGGTTCCAGCGCGGCTGCACGCAGCGGACGGTTTCGACCAGTCCCAGGAAGGCGAGGACAGCCGGAATGGCGAGCAGCGGCGTGGCACGCGTGCGGGGAAAGCCGGACAGCCAGAAGGAGACGCCGAAGCTGCCCAGCACCAATAGGTTGGCGCGCAGCAGCGACGGGCGGCGGAAGTGAAAGACGGCGGAAGAGAAGATTGGGCGGGGCAATGAATGGGCTTTCGCGGAATTGGCGTTTGCGGACTTGGATTGGACTCCGGGCGCGTGCGATTGGATTCGCGGTTTGTGGCGCCCGTTGTCTAATGTCGGCGTCATGATCTGCGCTCCGCGGCGTCGCACAGCTTGTCGATGCGCCGTTCGCGGCCCTCGACGGTCCGGTAGTAGAAGACTGCCAGCAGTTCACCACGGCGCTGGGTTGGGGTCATCTTAGCCCACCCGGCGCGGGCCTTGGGCCTCGCGCGGAACGCGGCGGCGATGGCCGGCGGCAGCTCACGCTCGCCCTCCATGGTGGCAAGCAGGCGCTCGGCCATCTGTTCGGCCCGGCGCAGGCGCGCTTCGTCGGACTTGACGTCGATGACCCACTTGCCGATCTCGCGGCGCATGTACTCGGTGAGGTCGCCGTACCAGTCCCGGAGGCCGGGTTCCTGGTCGAGCAGGACGGCCAGCTCGTCGGGCAACTCGGCCTCGCGGGGCTCAAGATCGGGTCCCAGGCGGAAGTCCGCGGTATCGCCGAGGCTGGCCGCCGCGCCCTGCTGCATGGCGCGATTGACGAGGAGGTAGAAGCCGCCGCGCGCATCGGGAAAGAGCGAGGTCCGGAAGGCAAAGCCGTTGACGTCGCCGCGAACGCGCAGGCGGACCATCTGCTTCCACGCGCTGGCGGGATCGAACGGCACGCGGGCGATGGTCCAGCCCAGAGCGCGGTTGTCCTTCTCCAGCAATGCGCGAAAGCTGCGGATGGTAGCCGGCATAGCACGCCTCCAGACGCCTCTATCGTATAGTGTCCCTATGAGCGAACTCGTCTTCGATGTCACGCAGGAGGCCGACGGAGGATTCGTCGCCGAAGCCCTCGGCGAGGATATCTTTACCCAGGGGGATACTTGGGAGGAGCTTAGAGCAAACGTTCAGGACGCGGTCAAGGCCTTCTATTTCGACGGTGAGAAACCGTCCCACGTCCGCTTGCACTTGCGGAAAGACGAGGTCCTCGCGGTAGCGTGAAGATCCCCCGCAATGTCTTCGGACGCGACCGTGCTGACCATTTGTGTAAGCGATGGGATTATCATGAGTCGCACCAGACGGGCAGCCATATCATTTTGGACAGCGAGACGCCGACCGACTATCGCATCCCGATCCCCGCTCATAAGCCACTCCGGGTCGGCACTCTAAGCGCAATCCTGCAGGCTATCGCCGTCCACAAGCAGGTCATGCGCGAAGATATCCTGCGCGGTCTTTGATGGACTGTATTCAGGAACAGAAGAGAACGTGATCGCCACCCCCAATCCGCGAGTGTTTCTTTCCGCCGGCGAAGCTTCAGGCGACCACTACGGAGCGGAGATTATCGCCGGGCTGCGGAGCCGTTTTCCGGAGGCGTCGTTTGTCGGCCTGGGCGGAAGCGCGATGGAGGCGGCGGGGCAGACGCGGGTGGTGCGGGCCGAGGACGTAGCCCACATGGGACTGACGGAGGTGGTCCGTCACGCGCCGTACATTTGGAGCCAGTACTGGAAGCTGGTGGGCGCGATTCGGCGGGACCGGCCGGATGTGGCGATCCTGATCGACTTTCCGGACGTGAACCTGCGGCTGGCCTGGCACCTGCGACGGCGCGGTGTTCCGGTGCTCTACTTTGTGAGCCCGCAACTGTGGGCGTGGAAGCGGCGGAGGCTGCGCTGGGTGCAGCGGCGAGTGGACCGGATGCTGGTGATCTTCCCGTTCGAGGAGGCGTTTTACCGGGCGCGCGGGGTGGACGCGGAGTTTGTGGGGCATCCGCTGGCTGCGCTGCCGCTGCCGACGATCGGACGCGAGGAGTATGCGGTTCGCTACGGGCTGGACCCGGAAAAGAAGTGGGTTGCGCTGTTGCCGGGCAGCCGGCAAAAAGAGATCGACGCCAACCTGCCGAAGATGCTGGAGGCGGCAGACGCTCTGGGCAGGGAGCGGGAGATCGAGATTATGGTCCCGCTGGCTTCCACCGTGCTGCCGGAGTGGGTGGAAAAGCATACGAATCGCCGGGCAGACCGGGCGAACATTTACCTGGTACGGGAGGCGCGGGAAGCGCTGTACCATGCGCGGGCGGCAGCGGTGGCCAGCGGGACAGCGACGGTGCAGGCGCTGACCGTCGGCAACCCGTTTGTGGTGGTGTACCGGGTTTCGGCGGTGACCTTTGCGGTGGCGAAGCGGATGATCCGCTACCCCCGGGAGATTCCCGCGCAGCCCGACGCGGACGGCAACCTGCCGGTGGGCATGGTGAACCTGGTGGCGGGGCGCAGGATTGTGCCGGAGCTGCTGAACCGGCGCTTTACTGCCGCGAACCTGGCAGCGGCATTGCGCCCGCTGCTGGAGGACGGGCCGGAGCGGAAGCAGATGNNCCGATTGGGCGCGTATGCGAGGCTGTGGAAGGGTTGTTGAGGGGGCAAGGAGACAACGAATAGGTGCCAGGCGACAGGGAACAGGGAGACGAAGTCGGGCGGAAAGCGTCTAACTGCTTTGGCTGGTGAGTAACCGGTGGCCGCAGAACGAAGGCCCGGGGCTAAAGCCCGCTTTTGTGGGCGGCAGATTACCGCGGGCTAACGCCCGCTGCTACTCCGAAAGACGGTGTCGAGCCGAGGGCAAAAAGGCATGTCCCGGGGGCTAAAGCCCCGATGGTTTCTGTGGTTGTTATGCCGGGACTAAAGTTCCCGGCCTATCCGGGGGCGGATGGCTCCGGTAGCATAGTGCAGAGGTTGAACGCTGTTTGAGGATGACTGAACGCATGTTTTTCCAATCCCGAAGCCGCCGATTTCTTGCTGCGTTGTCCACTGTTTGCGTTCTCGCGGTCCCGGCGTGGCGGGGCGCGTGGGCTGCGCCGGTCCGCCCGCAACTGAATGTGACCGGCTATGTCATCAGCGCCGACCTGGATCCCGCGCTGGGGAAGCTGACGGCCAGCGCGGACGTGACCTTTACCGCGCTGGAGGACCTGACGACGGCCAGCTTTGAGTTGAACAACGGCCTGGCCATTACCAAGCTGACGGACAAGGCCGGCAACGCGTTGAACTCGGAGCGCCTGACCAGCAACTCAACCGTGCGCATCACGCTGCCGGGGCCGCTGGCCAAGAATTCGGTGAATACGTTTCACTTCGAGTATTCGGGCATCCTTACCGGCTCCGACACCAGCCCGGTGGAGGGGATAAAAATGGCGGCGGTGGGCGACCCGATCAGCATGCTGCTGTATCCGGGGGCGTGGTTCCCGATGACGGGCCTGTACACGGACCGCTTTACCGCGGCGATCGATGTGCGGGTTCCTGCCGGGTACACCGCGGTGGGCAGCGGGACAACGACGAAAAAGACGATGCCGGACGGGCGGACGGATTTCAGCTTTACGTGGTCGAAGCCGGGCTTTCCGGGAACCATCGTCGCGGGCAAGTTTATGGCGGCGGTGGGGGGCTCGGGGTACAGCAACATCCACGTGTACGTGACCGACAAGCGCAAGGCGAACGCGGCGGAGTTTGCAGCGCTGGCGGGGCGCGAGTTTGAGTACCTGACCAGTGTATTCGGGCAGCCGGAGTCGGGCCGCATCAACATCGTGGAGCTGCCGGAGGACGCGGTGGGGGGCGGGGCGGCGTGGGCTCCGGAGATGGTGGCGATTGCGGGCAACCGGTTTAACATGGCGACCAATCCGCAGCGCTTGCTGGCGAACATGCTGGCGCACCAGTGGTGGGGGTCGGAGATTTCGCCGGCGACGCTGAATGACGCGTGGATTACGAACGGCATGTCGCGCTATGGCGAGCTGATGTACCTGGAGGATTCGGCCGGCAAGAACGCGTTTCAGTCGGCAATCGACGATTCATCGGCAGGCGCGCTGGCTTACGACACCGAGCCGCTGAGCACGCTGGGGCGGCTGGACCCATATTCGCCGCAGTTCCAGTCGATGACACTGGAGAAGGGCGCGATGGTGTTCCACATGCTGCGCTGGGAGATGGGGGACGACACCTTCCAGAAGTTTCTGCGCGACGTGCTCTCGACGTACACAGATAAGGGAGTCCGCGGCGACGACGTGCAGCAGATTGCGGAGGCGCAGAGCAAACTGGAGCTGACGGCGTTCTTCGCGCAATGGGTTGACGGCACCGGCGCGCCCGCGTTCGTCGACAAGTATGCCGTGTATCGGCTGGGCAACAACAAGGGATTCCGCACGGTGGGCGCGATCAGCGAAGACCTGGACCTGTTCCGCATGCCGGTGGAGCTGCGCATTGAGACGGACGGCAAGACGGAGGACCGGCGGATCGACGTTTCCGGCACCGACTCGCCATACACCATCGAGACGTTTGGGCGGCCGCGGCGCATCCAGATCGATCCGCAGAACTGGGTGCTGAAGAGCACTCCCGACCTGGCGGTGCGGGTGGCCGTGCTGCGCGGGCAGCAGTTGTATGCGCAGGGCGACTACACCGGCGCACTGGGCGAGTACCAGAAAGCGCTGGACGCCAACAAGAGCAGCTCGCTGGCAGCGTATCGCATCGGCGAGGTTTTCTTCGCACAGCGCAATTACCAATCCTCGGCAAACAGCTTCCGCGACGCGCTGCGCGGCGATGACGACCCGCGCTGGACCGAGGTCTGGAGCCACATTCATCTGGGCTATATCTTCGACATCACCGGCCAGCGCGACCGCGCGGTGAACGAGTATCGGCTGGCGGTGCAAACCAACGACAACACCCAGGGTGCTGTGAACGAAGCGCGCGCGCGCATGCAGACACCCTACAAGCGGCCGGCGGAGAATTAGAAGCGGCGCGAGCTTGCGGGCATGGGGCGAGTTGACGTTTCCCCAAGGCATTGCGGCCGGGCTTACTCCGCGGCGGCTTTAGCGAGGAGTTCGGCGGCGGCGAGATTCGCGGTGAGCGCGGGCGGAAAGCCGTGGCGCTGCTGGAGCCAGGCAGGATCGTTCCAGGAGACGAGGACCTCACCTGCGGCGGATTCGGCGACGAGGATTTTCAGGGGAAGATCGAGCGCGGTGGTGGGCGCGGCGACCATGAGCGGAGTGCCGGCTTTGGGGTTGCCGAAGAGGAACACCCTGGTTGGGCGCATCTCCAAACCGGCTGCGGCGGCCTCACCGGAGTGATCGATGAGACAGAAGAGCTTGATTCCTTTCTCCTGGAGCAGAGACTCGAGCCGGGCGACTGTCTGATCGAAGGAATGGCGGCTGACCAGAGTGCGAATGCCTTCCTGCATAGTTGGGAAATCTCCTTGCGAAAAGGGGCAGGCCCGGATTGGATGCCTGCGCGGGCAAAAAGGGTGTCGACCGCGAGAGACGGTGGAGCACTGGAGCGTGGGGCAAAAGGGATTATTTCGTCTGGGCGGAGTCGAAGCCGCCGTGGTAGTTGTGCAGGAGGTTGTATTCGGGGGTTTCGAGGTGGAGGAAGGAGCCGTGGCTGAAGCCGGCGGGGAAGGTGGTTTTGGGCGTGGCGTCCGACCCGGGTAGCTTGTCGACGAAGGGTTTCGCGGGCTGGAATTGTTTGAAGTCGGCGGTAGCGGTTGCGTAGAGGCGGTCCTGGGTTGGAGTGCCGGCATCGCTTGCAGCAAAGAGCAGGAGCCAGTCCTTCTTTTCGGGATCGTAGTAGGTTGCGGGTGCGCTGACACCGGTGGCGGCGGGGAGGACCTGGGTCACAGGCAACTGAAGTTGCTTCGACCAATAGATGAGGTTGGTTGAGGTGGAGTAGCCGATGATGGCGGGGTCGATGGACCAGGTCCAGACCAGGCGGACGCTGCCGTCGGGCGCGCGCTGGATGAATGGATCGCGCATGAGTTCTCCGCGTTGCTCCTGCCAGAGGACAGGTCTGTCGAAGTTTACCGGCTGCCAGTGAGAGCCGTCTTTGCTTACTGCGAAGTAAAGGCCGTCGCGGCTGTCGCCCTTGAATCCGACAAAGAGCCAGCCGCCACTGAGGTCGGGCTTGATGCCGAGGAACCGCTGCAGCCAGGTTCGCTTGGGGGGCTGCTGGCCGGAGGTCTGTGCGAGGAGAGACGCCGTGGACAGAACCAATGCGGCGGCGACGAGAGGCAAGCGGCATGCGCGGAAGGAAGTCATAAGGATAGAGGTCCTCTGCTTCACTATTCCATGATGTTCGTAAGGAAGCTGTTAAGAGGCGCGGGGAAGTACGAGGGGCAAAGACAAAATACGGGGATTCTTCGCTGCGCTCAGAATGACAACCGGAGTGGTTGAGCGTGACCGTTCGCTAGACGGTGGAGGGGATGGGCGGGGCGGCGGGAGTGGCGAGGGCTGGATCGGCAAGTTCCTGGTCTTTGTATTGGAGCTGGTAGAGCTTCCAGTAGAGGCCGCGCTGGGCGAGGAGCTCCTGATGATTGCCGCGCTCGCGGAGCTGGCCTTTGTGCAGCACCAGGATGGTGTCGGCGGACTGGACGGTGGAGAGGCGGTGCGCGATGAGGACGGAGGTGCGGCCGGTGATCATGCGGGCGAGGGCGATCCGGACGCGGTGTTCCGTATCAGTGTCGACGGAGCTGGTGGCTTCGTCGAGGACGAGGATGGCGGGTGCGTGGGCGAGCGCGCGGGCGAAGCTGATGAGCTGCTTCTGGCCGGTGGAAAGGGTGGCGCCGCGTTCGCGGACGGGCTCGTTGAAACCGCTGGGGAGGGTGCGGATGAAGTCGGCGACGTTGACCTCTTCGGCGGCTTTCTCTACGGCTTGGTTTGTAATCCAGCTTGAGCCGAGGCGGATGTTGTCCGTGATAGTGCCAGTGAAGAGGAACGGGTCCTGCAGGACGACGCCAAAGCGGCGGCGGAGCTGGGTGAGGTCCTGGTCGCGGATATCTATTCCATCGATTAAAATCGAGCCGTGCTGGATGTCGTAAAAGCGCATCATCAGGGAGATGATGGTGGTTTTGCCGGCGCCGGTGTGGCCGACGATGGCGGCGGTTTCGCCGGGGGCGATGGTGAAGGAGACGCCGCGGAGGATCCATTCGATGCCGGCGAGTGGGCCTTCTGTGAGAGCAGTGGCGCCCCCGGGCAAAATGCGGGGATTCTTCGCTTCGCTCAGAATGACAGCCTTCAAATAATCTTGCTGTTCGTCGGTGAGGGGTTGGTAGGTGAACCAGACGTTGCGGAACTCAATGGAGCCGGAGCCGTCGCCGGCGATGGGATTGGCGGGCGAGACGATGATGGGCGCGGTGTCGATGAGCTTGAAGACGCGTTCGGAGGCAGCCATGGCGGCTTGCAGGATGTTGTATTTTTCGCTGAGGTCCTGAATGGGGCGGAAGAAGCGCTGCGCGTACTGGATGAAGCCGATGAGGACGCCGACGGTGACGGTGCCGAAGAAACCGGCGACGCGGGCGGGATGCAGGCCCAACGCAGCAGCGGCGCGGAGGAAGGCGTCGTTGTGCAGGACGGCTTCGCCGCCGCGCCAGAGGACGAGGGCGATGGCGGTGGTGGAGAGGAATTCGACGACCGGGTAGTACCAGGCGTAGGCGAAGATGGCATCGGTCCAGGCGTGTTTGTTTTCGGCGTTGACGGCGGAGAAGTCGCGGAAGGCGCGGCGCTCGCGGTTGAAGAGCTGGACGACCGGCATTCCGGAGACATATTCCTGGGTGAAGGAGTTGATGCGGGCGGTGGCGGCGCGCTGGCGGCGGTAGCTGTCGCGGACGCGGGCGCGGAAGATGCGGGTGACGAAGAGAATGGCCGGAATGACGGCGAGAGTAAGCAGGGCGAGCGGCCAACTCTTATAGATCATGATGGCGACGATGAAGGCGAGGGTGAAGATGTCTTCAAAGATGGCCAGCACGCCGGAGGTGAACATCTCGTTGAGCGCGTCGACGTCAGAGGTGAGCCGGGTGACCAGGCGGCCAACGGGATGCTTGTCGTAAAAGGCCGGCGACATGCGCTGCAGGTGGCGGAAGATCTGGCTGCGCAGGTCGAACATGACCTTCTGCCCGGTCCACTGCATCAGGTAGGTCTGCAGCAGTTCGAGCAGGAAGGTGAAGAGGAGACAGCCGAGGTAGATGGCGGCAATAAGCGTGACGCCGCGCATGGGAGTGAGTGCGTAGCGGCTGAGGTGGCGCGGAAGCCAGGCGAGCCGGGCCGGCGGAGTGGCAGCCATGTAGGTGTCGACCGCGATCATGACCAGCAGCGGGCCTGCGCTGTCGGTGGCGGACTTTAGGATGGTGGCGATGCAGGAGATGGCGACCTGCGGCTTGTAGGGGCGCAGGTAAGTGAGCAGGCGGCGCATGAGGCGCGAGTCGTAGGCCTTGCCGGCAACATCGTCGGACAGCTCGGAGCGCTCACGTTTCGGTGCGGGCGTCGGTGATGCTTGCGTGGGCTGCGTAGATTTTTGCTGGTCGGGCATCCGTCAACCTCCATTTTAGATGGGAATGGGGGCGGAGGGATTCCCGGGGCGGCTGATGGGTGCGGAATGGCTACTGTCCGGACGGCGATGGCGCGGCTGCGGCGGAGATTTCAGGGGCGGGCAGGGCGATGGGCGGGGATGAGGTTGCGCCAAGGACGGCCCCCTGTCCCGCGCGCTGCACAAAGACGACGACGCGGAGGTCCGCGGAGGCTGCGTCCAGGGGGGCGACGAGCGAAAACTTCAGCCGCGTGGAGGCTGCCTGGGCGAGGCTGCCGATGCGCTGCATTTCGCGGACGACAGAGACGTGGTGGAGGGTCTGGCCGCCGTTGTCTCCGGCGAGAACCTGGGTGGAAGCCACGGACTGGACGAGTGCCGCATAGACGTCGGCGTGGGGGAAAGGAGCGGATTTGCGCCGGGAAGCGGCTGGCCGCGGGACGCGGACCTGGCCTGCGATGCGATTGCCGTCGACAGTGAGCTGGGAGAGAGAAAGGGCGAGCTTGGGCGTGCTGGCGGCCTGCGCGATGGAGCGGAGTGCATGCACCACGTCATTGCCGGAGAATTGGTCGGTGCCGTCGACAATCATCTGCGGGGTGTATTCGCTGCTGAGCCGGAGGCGCTCAATGTAGGCGTCTTGGCGGGCGCTGAATTGTTGCGAGGAGAAGCGGTCGCGCCAGCCGAGCGAGTCCCAGTAATCGACGTGCTCTTCGAGGGCGAGGATGTCCGCATTGGGGACGGGCTGGGACCGCTGCAGGCGGGCCAGCAGGGTGTCGGCGGTTGGACAACTGGAGCAGCCCTCGGAGGTAAACAGCTCTACCAGGACCGGGGTCGTGCCGGCGGACGAGGGTTGCTGGGCTGCCGCGTTCGTTGCGCCGCGAGTTTCTTCGTCCGCGGCAGCGGAGGCCCGCTCCGCGGCGTGGACCATGTCGCCGCGGCAAGCGAGGAGGCAGAAGGCTGGTGCAAGAACCAGGGCAATTAGGACAACAAAAGTACGGGGCCGGGGTGCGACACAACGTATCATGGCGGCTCCGGGAATCCGGCTTTGAAATTGAGATAAACGGGAGATGCAAGGGCCCCGGCCACTTTAGAAGCGGGAAAAAATAAGCGGATGCAGCCTGCTGCTGGAGACAACGGGAGAATGCAAGGGCCCGGCTACTGTCAGATGCGGGAAAGAATAAACGGATGCAACCTGTTGTAAGAGACAACGGGAAATGCAAGGGACCCGGCTACTCTGGAGGCGTGAAAGAATAAGCGAATGGCCCAGCCTGCTGTTGGAGTATACATCTCGGTGCCGTTCTGCAAAGCGAAATGCACGTACTGCAATTTTGCCTCGGGAGTGTTCGGCGCAGAGCGGATGGACGGGTATGTACAGCGGGTGTGCGGCGAGATTTCGGCGACACGGGGACGCGTGGCTGGGCTGGTAAAAATGGCGGAAACAGCGGAGTTTCCCGCGCTCGCGGATTCCGTGTACCTGGGCGGCGGGACACCGAGCCTGCTGGAGGCGGAGCAGTTGCGGCGGCTGTTCGCGGCGCTGCGGGCGGAGTTTGAGATTACCAAAGATGCCGAGGTAACCCTGGAGTGCGCGCCCGGGCAACTGCGCGAGCAGACGCTGGAGGAGATGCTGCGGCAGGGAATGAACCGGGTGAGTTTTGGCGTGCAGTCGTTTGTGGATCGCGAGGCGGCGGCGGTGGGGCGGCTGCACACGCGGAAGATGTGCCTGAGCGAGATTGGACGGCTGCGGGCCGCGGGAGTGGGGAACATCAACGTCGACCTGATTGCGGGATTGCCGCGGCAGACGGCGGCGAGCTGGCGCGAGTCAGTGGAGGCAGCGATTGAGAGCGAGGTCCTGCATGTGAGCGTGTACATGCTGGAGGTGGATGAGGAGTCGCGGCTGGGGCGGGAGATGCTAAAGGCAGGGAACAGGTACGGTGCGGGGTCGGTGGCTTCAGACGATGAAATTGCCGAGTGGTACCTGGCCGCGTGCGAGTGGCTGGAGGCAGCCGGAGTGAAGCAGTATGAGATTTCGAACTTTGCGCGGGAAGGGCACGCGTCGCGGCACAATATGAAGTACTGGCGGCGGGAGCCATACGTGGGGTATGGGCTGGATGCGCACTCGATGCTGCGGACAGGTGAGGGTGCGGTGAGGTGGGCGAATCCGGACGAATTGGAGGGATACCTTGCGGGTGAGAGGGAACAGGAAACAGTCACCCCAACGAGCCAAGACCGCTCGCCGGGGACCTCGACAGTCACCCCAGCGAGCCAAGACCGCTCGCCGGGGATCCCGACAGGGAACAGGGAACAGCGGGCGGGGCTGGTTCAAATCACGAACGGGGCCGGGCCGGAGATTGAGGTTGTGGGGAACGAGAAGGCATTTGAGGAGGCGATGTTTCTGGGGCTGCGAATGAACGTGGGGGTCGATCTGGAGGCACTGCGCGCGGAGTTTGGCGAGGGGCTGGTTCGCGGGGCGATGGATGCGATGGAGGATGCGGAAGATGCGGGGCTCGCAGAGTGTGAGGGGAGTTGGTTGCGGCTGACGGCGCGCGGACGGATGGCGTCGAATGAGGTTTTCAGCCGGCTGCTGGTGGGAACGGCGGTGTGAACTGCGGGGCGCGTTGGCAGAACGGTACGAGCGGCGGTGTGAGGACGCACTTCATCGGGGTCCTTCGACTCCATTTGGCGCGGACCGCGCCAAACTCCGCTCAGGATGACGGACGCTTAGATGTTGATCAGATTTTGTTTGATGTGAAAGGGAGATGGCGTGATTGATCTGCGAAGCGATACGGTGACGCGGCCGACGGCGAAGATGCGAAAGGCGATGGCCGAGGCCGAAGTGGGCGACGATGTGTACGGCGAAGATCCGACGGTGAACCGCCTGGAGGCGCGGGCGGCGGAGATATTCGGGCGCGAGGCGGCGCTGTTGCTGCCGACCGGGACGATGGGCAACCAGGTGGCGATCCGGCTGCATACGCAGCACGGGCAGGAGGTGGTGTGCGAGGCGCGCGCGCACGTGCTGGACTGGGAGATGGGAATGACCGCGGCATTCTCCGGGTGCACGCTGCGGACGGTGGCGGCGGAGCGCGGCATCCTGACGTGGGAACTGGTGCGCGGCGCGGTTTTTCAGAAGGTCGCGTTCCATGCGTCGACCGGATTGATTTGTGTCGAAAACACGCACAATATGGCGGGCGGGACGGTGACGCCGGTGGCGACGGCGCGGGAGATCATCGCTGGAGCGCACGCGCTGGGGCTGCCGGTGCATCTGGACGGAGCGCGGATTTTCAATGCGGCGGCCGCGCTGGGAGTTGGAGTAGAGGAATTGACCGGCGGATTCGATACGGTGATGTTTTCGCTGTCGAAGGGACTGGGCGCGCCGGTGGGGTCGATGCTGGTGGGCAGCACGGCGGCGATGGCGCGGGCGCGGCTGTTTCGCAAGGCGCTGGGCGGCGGGATGCGGCAGGCAGGCGTGCTGGCGGCGGCGGGATTGGTGGCGCTCGAAGAGATGCCGGCAAGGCTGGGCGAGGACCATGCGAACGCGCGGCTGCTGGCGCAGGCGGCGGCACAGCACACGGCGGAGATCGATCTGACGACCGTGCAGACAAATATCGTGATCTTCAATCTGCGGGGCCGTGGCGATGCTGCGGCGTTCTGTGCGGCGCTGAAGGAGCGAGGAGTGCTGGCGAGCGGGATCGGGCCGCGGGTAGTGCGGCTGGTGACCCACTACGACGTGAGCAGGGAGGATTGCGAACGCGCGGCGGAGGTGGTTGGGGATGTGTTGAAGGGGTGGTGAGGCGAAACCCCACGATCGCTTCGCGAGCGTGGGGCACCCGGAATCGTGAGGTTAGTCGCCGCCGGGGTCGAGGACGGGCTTGGAGGCGAGGAAAACGGTGGCGATGGCGCCGTGGCCGGAGCCATCGGCGTGGTTGTCGAGGCGAATGGTGCCGCCGTGTTTGCGGATGATGCCCTGCGAGACCCAGAGGCCGAGGCCGGTTCCGCCTTCTCCCTTGGTGGTAAAGAAGGGCTGGAAGAGGCGATCCTGGATCTCCGGGGCGATTCCGGGTCCGTTGTCGGTGATTTCAACGATGGCCCCGGCGGGCCGCCATGCTGAAGGAGAGGGATCGGGTACCTGCGGGATGACGCGGACGGTGACGTCGCCGCCCTGGCCCGCGGCTTCGGCGGCGTTGGTGATGAGGTTGGTGAAGACCTGACGGAGTTCGGCGGGGTATCCGTCGACGGTGATCTCCGGGGGGAGTTCGGTGGAGACGTGGACGCCGAGCGAGTTGAAGCGGCTCTCCATGAGCAGGAGGAGGTCGTCGAGCATGTCGCGGAGATTGACCGGGACGGGCGCCCTGGATTCGCGATAGAGGCTGAGCATGGCACGGCTGATCTGGGTGACGCGGGCGAGTTCGGTCTGGGCGATTTCGAGGAAATGCCTGGCTTCTTCCTGCTGGGGTTCGTGCTGCAGGAGATAGAGCAGGTTGCCGACCGAGTCGAGTGGGTTGTGAATCTCATGGGCGATGGTGGCGGCGAGGCGCCCGGCGACGGCGAGTTTCTCGCTGGCCAGCAGGGCGGCGCGGGTCCTGCGGTCCATGGTGACGTCGCGGAAGACCATGACGACGCCGGCGAGCTCGCCGGCCTCGTTGCGGATGGGAGATCCGCTATCGTCGATGGCGATCTCCGAACCATCCTTGCGAATGAGCAGGGTGTGGTTGGCGATGCCGACGACGTGATCGAGGCGCTGGACCTTGGCTACGGGGTTCTCGACGGGCTGGCGCGTGGTCTCATTCAGGATGTGGAAGACCTCCGCAATGGGACGGCCGCGGGCCTGGGACTCGGGCCAGCCGGTGAGTTCCTGGGCGACCGGATTCATCATCTGGACCGTGCCCTCGGCGTCGCAGGTGATGACGCCGTCGCCGATGGAGGCGAGCGTGGTCCGCAGATGCTGCTCAGAGTGGAAGAGTTCTTCGGCGCGGCGGCGCTGCAGGTCCAGAGACCGGCGGAAGGCGGCGTTGACGGCCTCCAGGCGGTCGCGGGTGAAGAGGCCGATGATGATGCCGACGGCCAGCGTGAGCATGACGAGCACCGCATAGACCAGGAAGCACTGCCGGTGCCATTTTCTGATTCGTTCTGCGCTGAGCCGCTCGGAGTCCCTGGCAATCTGGTCCAGGAGCGCACGCATGGTGTCCATCCTGGCCCTTCCAGTCAGGTTCACATCGTCGTCGGTGGCGTGGCCGCCGGCGCGGATGGTGGCGATGATCGGCTCGGCAAAGCCCTGGCGCCAAGTCCGATGTTCGGCGACGAACTGGGCAAGGGCCTGGTCCTGTCCGGGGCTGGGGAGGGACTGGAGTTCCGCGACCGCCTGCTGCATGGGAGCCTGAGCGCTGGTGTAGGGAAGTAGAAAACGCGGGTCGGAGGTGACCTGGTAACCGCGCAGGCCGGTTTCTTCATCGACGACGTACTTCTCGATGCTGGTTGCCAGGGCAATCCGGCGGTCCGATCTCTCTATCTGGGTGACGGTAGAGTTGGATCCGGCGATCTGCCAGACGAGCACTTCTGCAAGGACGAGGCAAGCGACAATCGGAAGGATGAGGACTTGCAGGAGAGTTCGTTTGAATCGTTTGAGCTCCAAGGCCTTGGCGTCCTTCTTGCGGGCTAGACTGATCCGTCCTTTGGCCCGCCAGATGAGTGAGATGCGGGTGGGAGCGCAAGCAGGTTACCCAATTTATCAAGCAGCGCCGGCGCTCCCTCGCCCTTGGTCATGTAGACATCGACCAACGAGCTGACCTCGTCGGGCAAACCGACATAGGCGGAGAGCAGGAGAATGGGAACCTCGGGCTTGGCCTGGCGCATCCTTTTGGCGACCTCGCCGCCATGCATCCCGGGCATGGAGTAGTCCAGGACGACCGCCTCGATGGGCTGGGCGGCGAAGATTTCCAGGCCGGAGTGGCCATCGACTGCGGTGACGACGTGGTAGCCGGCGCGTTCGAGCAGAATCTTCCGCACCCGCAGGCCGACGACTTCATCGTCAACGCATAGAACCAGATGGGCATTATTCTTCACGTTCCAGGACTCTCCGGGGCCAAAGCGGCAACAAGTACAGAGTATACCTGCCGCCGCGTCGGGTTGTCGGGCGCTCGGCTTATGCGGTACTGGTCAAACTTGACCAGTACAGGATATGCGGGTAATTCATCGAACATTAGCAAAGCAAGGCACGGGCGTGAGCTAAGCTGAGCTCGGCTGCGCCTGATCCTTGGAGAGAGAGGATGAGGGAATCGGAATACGCGCGAAAGTGCGAAGGCAGGTGTATGGTTTGGGCAGCCCCGCGCCGGCGGCGACAGGGTAAACTTGCAGCGGCAAAGGCTGATTGGCGGGGAAAGATGGTAAGGGATGCAAGAGCGAGGGATTGAGCATTGAGTCAGACAGTTTTCGTGCTGGAGGATGACGCCGATATTCTGCGGCTGGTTCAGTACCACCTGGAGTCGGCCGGCTTTGCGGTGCGGCCCTACATGGCGTTAGGCCAGATTGTGGCGGACGCGGAGCGGCAGCCGCCGGCGGTGTTTCTGCTGGACATCATGGTGCCGGGCGGGGACGGACTGGATCTGTGCCGGAGGCTGCGCAAGAATCCGGCGCTGAGCACGGTGCCGATCATCTTCCTGACGGCCCGGGCCGCGGAGAACGACCGGGTGATGGGGTTGGAACTGGGCGCGGACGACTACATCACCAAGCCATTCGGGACCCGCGAGCTGGTGGCGCGGGTGAAGGCGGTGCTGCGGCGATTCGAACGGCCGACGACGCCATCGCTGGTGAAGTTCGAGAACGTGGAGATCGACGCGCACGCGATGCAATTGCGGGTGAATGGAGAGCTGGTGACCACGACGGCCACGGAGTTCCGGCTGCTGGACTACCTGGCGCGGCATCCGGGGCGCGTGTTCAGCCGCGACCACCTGCTGGATGCGGTGTGGGGCGATGCGCGGTTTGTCACTCCGCGGTCGGTGGACGTGTACGTGCGCCGGATCCGGGAGAAGATTGAGGCAGATGCGGAGACGCCGCGGTATCTTAAGACCATGCGTGGAGCCGGATACCGGTTTGAGATACCGAAGACCGAGCTGGCATAAGACGCGGGAGGTCGCGGCGTGAGGCGGAGCTTTTTCCTGGCGTCATTTCTGCGGATAATTCTCGTTGTACTGCCGCTGGCAGTGGCGGCGGTGGTGGGATTTCGCGAGCGGTGGGGCCTGGGCATTGGGTTGACGATTGTGGCGGGCCTGGTGCTGCTCGCTGCGGTCACGGCTTTGACGATGGGTCGGCTGGTGCAGCGCGGGCTGGCTCCCCTGCAGAAGCTGGCGGAGATTGCTCCGGAGCAGGCGCCGACGCTGGACGATCTCGAACTTCCGAAGTACAGCGATTTTGACGATCTTGCGGGCGCGATTGCGAACGCTTCCGCGAAGGCGCGGGGCGCGTTGCTGGGGGCGGCGGAGAGCCGGCACCAGTTGGAGGCGCTGCTGGACTCGCTGCAGGACGCGGTGGTCGCGGTAGATGAGGCGGGGCGGATCCAGTGGGCCAACCGGGCGATGCAGCGGCTGATTCCCGGCTCGTCGGGGCAAAGCCCGGTGCGAGTGGGACACGCGCTGGTGCAGACGGTGCGCGATCCGGAGGTGTTGGAGTGCGTGAAAGCCGCGCTGGAGGAACGGACAGTGTGCGAACGGCGGACGACGACCATGGTGCCGGGAAGGATCTTCGAGGTGAATGCATCGCCGATGGAGGGCGGCGGGGCAGTCGCGGTGCTGCACGACATCACGCGGATCGAGCAGGTGGAACGGACCCAGCGGGACTTTGTGGCGAATGTGTCGCACGAGCTGCGCACACCGCTGACGTCGATCTCAGGGTATGTGGAGACGCTGCTCGACCATGAGAAATCGCTGGGACCGCAGGCGAAGGAGTTCCTGGGGACGATCCTGAAGAATGCGACCCGCATGAACCGGTTGACCGAAGACCTGCTGACCATGGCGCGGGCCGATTCGCAGGAGGCGATGCTGCGGCCGGCGCCGGTGCGCGCGGATGTGCTGATACGGGACGCGGTAGCGGCGATGCGCGGCCTGGTGCAGGACGAGCAGGCGGAACTGGAGATTGGCGAGACAACGGCCGCGGAGGTGCTTGCGGATACGGACTCGATGGTGCAGGTGCTGGGGAACCTGATCGAGAACGGGATCAAGTATGGGCGGGCGCGCACTGCGACGCGGAGCCGCGTGGTGGTGAGCGCGCGCGAGGTCTCCGAGCCGCCGCTCGGGGTGGAGTTCAGCGTGCGGGACTTCGGGCAGGGGGTTGCGTCGGAGCACCTGGGGCGGATATTCGAGCGGTTCTACCGGGTAGATAAAGCGCGGTCGCGGGAGTCGGGCGGGACGGGGCTGGGGCTGTCCATCGCGCGGCATATGGTGGAGTCGCAGGGTGGGACGATCCGGGCGGAGAGCGAGTTGAACGCGGGCAGCAATTTTCTGGTCACGCTGCCCGGCGTGCAGGCTCCGCGCTGACCCGGATCGGGGGATTCGGCGATCGCAACGGTGTATCCGGGACTGGGGATTCAAGCGAGGAATTGTGATTTGCGGACCCGGCGACGGGACAAATGTGGCGGAACGGCCGGTCGCTTATCACTGTCGGGCAAGGGTTTATTCTCGCTTTCACGGTTCTGTAACCTTCCCGTAACACGGCGGCAGGAGACTGGTAGCGGCATCCAAAGGCCGGATATGGAGAATGTCCGACGCATCGAACTGGTCGATGTGCGACAGGCTGCGAGCCTTGGTGCAAGGGAGAAACAAGTGAAACTGAAATGGATTGCGGCAGTACTGACGGTGGTGATGGCAGGCGTTGCGGGCGCGCAGAACATCAATGCGGCGGGAGCGACGTTCCCGTACCCGATCTACAACCGCTGGTTTACGGAGTATGCGCAAGCGCATCCTAACGTTCACATCAACTACCAGTCGATTGGCTCGGGCGGCGGGGTGCAGCAGACGTCTGAAGGAACGGTGGACTTTGGCGCCAGCGACATGCCAGTAGCGGACGAGAAAATTGCGGCGGCGAAGGTGAAATTCTGGAACCTCCCGACGGTTCTGGGAGCGGTTGTGCCGGTCTACAACATACCTGGCGTGAGTCAGACGCTGAACTTCTCCGGCGACGTGCTTGCGGACATCTACCTGGGCAAAATCAAGATGTGGAACGACCCGCGAATCGCGAAAGACAACCCGGGGGTGAACCTGCCGGCCAAGGGGATCCTGCCGGTGTACCGCTCGGACGGGAGCGGCACGACCTTTATTTATACGGATTACTTGTCGAAGGTTAGCCCGGAATGGGCCAGCAAGGTTGGCAAGAATACATCCGTGCAATGGCCGGCAGGAATCGGACAGAAGGGCAACGAAGGCGTGGCAGGCATGGTGCGCCAGACGCCGGGAGCAATCGGCTACGTTGAGCTGATCTATGCGCTGCAGAATAAGATCGACTATGGCGCGGTGAAGAGCAAGGACGGCAAGTTTCTGAAGGGGACGCCGGAAGGGGCAACTGCGGCTGCCGCATCCGCCGCCAAAGCGATGACGACCGACTTCAGGGTATCGATCACCAATGCGCCCGGTGCGGATGCGTATCCAATCTCGAGCTTTACATACATGCTGATCCCGGTGCGCTTTGCCGACCCAGCGAAGGGCAAGGCGATGAAGGACTTTCTGGGCTGGATGCTGGCGCACGGAGAGAGCGAGGCCTCGGGCATGGGCTACGCGGCGCTGCCGAAGCCAGTAGCGGACAAGGTTGCGCTGGCGATCAACAAGATTCAATAACGTGGCAGTCGCGCGGCTCCGGCAGACGGGGCCGCGCGACCTTGTTTTTGGGCCTGGCACAACAACTTTCATGCGAGCCAGCTACAATCCTTTCCAGCCCAGCATTTAGGGCCAAGCCGAACCCAAGCGGGACCCATATAGAATCGTGACTCCTCCGTCCATGTCCCTTGACGAACAGCCGAATCCTTCGCCGCAACCGACGGCGCCCGCGCTGACAAGCTTTGTCGCTGAGGCCGCGCCAGCCGGACCCGAGGGGGAACCCTCGGTGATTCGCCGGTACCTGCAGACGCGTGGAAGCGGAGGCCTTGCGGACAGGGTATTTGCCGGCTTGATGCTGCTTTGCGGTCTGAGCATCTTCGCCATCGTGCTGTTCATTTTGTGGATTCTGATTGACCGGTCGAAGCTGAGCCTGGCGCAGTTCGGGTTCCACTTTTTTTTGCGGAGCGCATGGGACCCGGTCTCCGGAGACTTTGGCGCGTTGCCGTTTATCTTCGGCACGCTGGCGACGTCGCTGCTGGCGCTGGCGATGGCGGTGCCGCTGGCCATTGGGGTCGCGGTGTTTCTTAGCGAACTGTGCCCGGCCAAGCTGCGTGCGCCGATCTCGTTCCTGACTGAACTTCTGGCGGCGATTCCGAGCGTGGTGTACGGACTGTGGGCGGTCTTTGTGCTGGTTCCGATTATGCGCGACCAGCTGGGGCCGGTGCTGTACCAGTACCTGGGATGGACCGGATTCTTTGAGGGGTACAACTTCGGGGAAGGCCTGCTGACGGCGAGCATCATCCTGGCGATCATGATTCTGCCCATCATCTCCTCGATTACGCGTGACATTATGCTGGCGGTTCCGATCTCGCAGCGGGAGGCGGTGCTGGCTCTGGGGGCGACGCGCTGGGAGATGATCCGCACCGGCGTGTTGCGGAATGCGCGGATTGGGATCGTGGGCGCGGTGATCCTGGGCCTGGGACGCGCGCTGGGAGAGACCATGGCCGTGACCATGGTGATTGGCAACCATCCGGTGATCTCCAAGAGCCTGTTTGCTCCCGGATATACGCTGGCGAGCGTGATTGCGAATGAGTTTACGGAAGCCACGGGCGATATGTACCTGAGCGCGCTGATTGAGATCGGGCTGGCGCTGTTCCTGGTGACGATTGTGGTGAACGCGATCGCGCGCGCGCTGGTATGGGCAGTGACGCGGGGCACGCCGGCGAGGGTGCACTAATGGGCGCCAACCCTTTCCACACTCCGCCCCCGGCCGGTGACACGCAGCTACGGCCGCCCATCAACTTGCAGAGCAGGCGCATGCGCCTGAACACGGTCCGGCGGTACGTGGTGAATCACCTGGTGACCGTGCTGGCGGTGCTGAGCACAGTCATCGTGATTGTGCCGCTGATAGCAATCCTGGCCTACCTGGTTTACATGGGAGCCACGTCGTTGAATCTCGCCTTCTTCACCAAGATTCCTGCGCCGGTGGGGATGCCGGGCGGCGGCATGGCCAATGGAATTGTAGGTTCGGGGATTGTGTTGGGGCTCTGCAGCCTGATGGGGATTCCGGTGGGAATTGCGGCAGGTGTCTATCTTGCTGAGTTCGGCCGGGGGAAGCCATTGGCTGGGGCGATTCGTTTTACGGCAGACGTACTGAATGGAGTGCCGTCTATCGTAATGGGTCTCGCGATTTATTCGCTAGTAGTGATGCGGCAGCATCACTTTTCTGCGTTTGCCGGCGGCGTCGCGCTTGCGATTATGATGGTGCCGACGATTACGCNNGACTGGGCGTTCCCAAGTGGCGGACGGTGCTTTCGGTGAGCCTTAAGACGGCGGCGCCGGGAATCATCACCGGCTGCATGCTGGCATTTGCGCGGGTTGCGGGGGAGACGGCGCCGCTGCTGTTTACGGCATTCGGCAACCAGTTCTGGAGCTTCAAGCTGACCGAGCCGATTGCGGCACTGCCGCTGCAGATTTTCGTGTATGCCATGTCGCCGTACGATGAGTGGCACCGGCTGGCGTGGGCGGGCTCGCTGGTGCTGATTGTGATGATCATGGTGGCGGTGACGCTGGTGCGCATCTACGCGGCCCGCGGAATGCTGAAAGGGGCAAGCTAAGTGGGAGTCGGGATCAATGTCGAGCACCTGAACGCGTGGTACGGGACGACGCACACGCTGCAGGACATCAACCTGAACATACCCGCGAACCATGCGACCGCGCTGATTGGCCCGTCGGGTTGCGGCAAGAGCACGTTCGTGCGCTGCCTGAACCGGATGCACGAAACCAATCCGATTGCGCGCGCGACCGGCGTGGTGAGGATGGGCGATATCGACATCTACAAGGACGCACAGCCGGTGCAAATCCGGCGTCGCGTGGGGATGGTGTTCCAGCGGCCCAACCCGTTTCCGACCATGTCGATCTACGACAACGTGGCCAGCGGCTTGAAGCTGAACGGCTTTCGCAACCGGGCGGTGCTGGACGAGACGGTGGAGCGGAGCCTGAAGTCGGCGGCACTGTGGGAAGAGGTTAAGGACGATCTGAAGAAGAAATCGGGCGCGAGCCTCTCCGGCGGGCAGCAGCAGCGCATGTGCATTGCGCGTGCGCTGGCGGTGGATCCGGAGGTGCTGTTGATGGACGAGCCGGCGTCGGCGCTGGATCCGGTGTCGACATCGAAGATCGAGGACCTGATCTTCCAGTTGAAGAGCCAGTACACCATCGTCATAGTGACCCACAACATGCAGCAGGCAGCGCGCGTGGCGGAGAATACGGGATTCTTCCTGAACGGCAAGATGGTCGAGTTTGATTCCACCCATAAGATTTTTACCAACCCGAAGGACAAGCGGACGGAAGATTACATCACAGGGAGGTTCGGCTGATGGCAACGCGCATCAAGTTTCAGCAGAACCTCGACGACTTGAAGGAACGCCTGCTGATTATGGCGGGGATGGCGGAACAGGCCATCCAGCGGTCCATTGAGGCGTACCGCACGCGCGACCTGTCCATCTGCGAGCTGGTGTTCCAATCGGAGCCGGTGATCAACCGGCTGGAGCGCGAGATCGACCAGATGGCGCTCGACCTGCTGGCCATGGAACAGCCGATGGCGATCGACCTGCGCTTCATCCTGTCGGTGATTCGCATCAATGCGGACCTGGAACGGGTGGGCGACCAGGCCGTGAATATCGCGGTGCGGGTGCGGGAGATGGGCGCCTTCGCGAACATCGATCTGCCAGTGGACATTCCCAAGCTGGCGTCGCTGGCAGCGGCGATGGTGCGCAAGGCGCTGCAGGCGTTTATTGAAGGCGACGCTGAGTTGGCGCAGTCGGTGCTGATGCTGGACGACCAAGTGGACGAGTTGAACGACGCGGCATTCTACGCGCTGAGTACGCTGATCAAGGAGAAACCGGAGCAGACGCCGCAAAGCCTGAACGCGCTGATTGTGGCGCGGAACCTGGAGCGGGTGGGTGACCACGCAACCAACATTGCCGAGGATGTGATCTTCTGGGTGCGCGGCAAAGATGTGCGCCATCACGGCGCGGCGGTTTAGGGTCAGTTGTGAGTTGTGAGTTGNNTGTGAGTTGTGAGTTGTGAGTTATGAGTTGTCAGTTGTCGGGGTCGCGAGCGGGCCGGGTTGCCACCAGGTGAGGCCCGGCAGGGTGGGGAAGTAAAGCGCGAGGCGGATCTGGCTGAGCGATTTGGACTGCGCCGGGGCGAGGATGCGGGCGTAGGCTTCGAGTTGGGGGGCGTAGGCGGCGCGCTGGGTGGCGAGGAAGTCCTGCAGGCTGCCGGGGCCGCGGGCTGACGTCTTGTAGTCGANNGCGAGCAGCCAGAGGCCGTCGGGGTCGCGCAACACGGCATCGAGGGCAGTGCGGACTTCGCGGGCGAGGCGGGCCACGGTTTCGCGCGGAAGCCCGTCGGCGCGCAGGAGTGCAGTGATGCGCGGAGCCCATGCGGGGAGATCGGCGAGCAGTCCGGCTGAAGTTTCACCGCCGGCGATGCGCCGGGCAAGAATCTCCAGCGAGGCGTGGACCGCGTTGCCGAACGACCGGGCGGCGAATGAGCCTTCTGGGCGGGAGAACAGGGTATCGCTGGAGCCTGGAGCGTCGCCGGGATCGCCGTAAGGCAGCTTCAGAGTGCGGGCGTCGGCGAAGCGGGCAGCGGAATCGAAGGCGGGCGGAAGCCGTTGCAGGGCGGGGTGCAGAGGGTTGGCAAGATCATCATCTAAAGGATTGTCTATTCTGCGCATAACACTTATTTCTTGATGCTTAGTGGATTCTGATGCCGGGGCTGCGGATGCGGCAAGATCGAGTTCCGACGGGGCGCTTAGATCCGGGGCGAAGTGAGGTTCGGCGGCAGGCCACGCGGCATGAAGGAGGCTGGTTGGGGCGACGGAGATCTCTCCATCGGCCTTGGTGGCGGGGGCGGCGAAGAGGTGGAGTTCATGGCGGGCGCGGGTGCAGGCAACGTAAAAGAGGCGCTTGTCCTCGGCGGCCTGGCGATCGCGACGGAGGCGATTGAGCCAACGGGTGAGGGGATCTCTGTCCTCACCTTTGGCTGCGATGGGTGCGAGCATGATGTGCGCGGCGCCCCGGTCGGAGGCGCCGGGTGAGTCAGGCGACTCAATCACCGACCAGGTGAGCAGGCGCGCCCGGTCGGTTGCGGGTTTGCGCTCGAGGGCGGGGACGAAGACGACGTCCCATTCGAGTCCTTTGGCCTTATGAATGGTCAGGAGGTCGATGCAGGCGGTCCCGCGAGAGATGGCCTGGGGCTCGGCGAAGAGCGTTTGCAGGCGGTCGTCGAGCTGGGCTGCGTCGATGCGGGCAGGGCCACCGAGTTCAGCTTCGAGCGAGTCGAGCAGTTGGAAGAAGTGCCGCGCATTCAGGAGTTCGGCGGGGCCAAGCCAGGCATCGCCGCCGAGGGTGCGCCAGGCGCGTTCGACAAGCTGGGCTGTGGTGAGGCGGGCGCGTTGCCCGGCGGCGCTGGAGAGGACCTGGGCGACACGCGCCACGCGAAGGCGCGAGTCTTCCGCGAGGAGATGGGAGCGGTCGGCGATAAGGCGCGGGATGGAGCGATCTCTGAGGCGGGAGTCATCGGCTCCCGTGAGGAGATGCAGGTCGGCAAGGGAGAGGCCGCACCAGGGTGCGCGCAGGACTGCGAGGGCGGCGACGCGGTCCGCGGGGTGAAGCAGGGCACGGGTGAGCGCGGCGAGGTCGAGGACCTCCTGGCGTTCCCTGAGAACTTCGATCTGCGTGGCGCGAAAAGGTATAGACGCTTGCGGGCCCAGCTGCCCGAGAGCGGTGACGATTTCGGCGAGGTGGTTGCGGCTGCGAACCAGCACGGCGATACGCCAGGGCTCGGGGATTTCCTTGCCGGCCTCGTCACGGATGGTTCTGCGGCCGGCGGGGAGGGGTTTCACCAGCCAGTCTCCGGCGATGCGAAGGATCTCCTCCGCGTGCCGGCGGCGCTGTTGCCCCTTGCGCTGCGCAGCGATGGGGATCGCGGCGGGCTGGGTGTCGGTGGCGTCGGGACGCTCCACTGGATCGGCGTGCCAGTTTCCGCCGGATGCGTAGTCCGAGGGCGGAAGCACCGAAGCGGCGTCCCGATAGGGCAGGGCTTCCGGAGGGGACGAGCGCGGGAAGATGCAGGAGAAGTCGCGGTTGAATTGGTCGACCAGGCTGCGTTGCGAGCGAAAGTTGGTGGTGAGGCGGAGGTGGGTAAGCGGCAGGTCGCCGAGTTGCCCGGTGAGCACTGCGCGGATGAAATGCTCGACCCGGGCCTGGCGGAAGAGATAGATGGACTGGCGTGGATCGCCGACCAGGAAGACGGTCTGGGAATGGCCGTCCCAGGATGCGGTGAGAAGCTGGAGGAGGTGGTACTGGCTGGTGGAGGTGTCCTGCATCTCGTCGACCAGCAGGTGCTGGAGGCGCGCGCCGAGCTGGGAGGCGAGGTACTCGGGGCCGGATTCCTGGGTGAGGGCGTTGCGAGCGAGCAGGCTGAGTTCGGTGAAGTCGCACTGGCTGCGCTCGGCGAAAACGAGTTGAAGCTCGACCAGGGCGCGGCTGAGGACGCGGAAGAGGGACTTGGCAACCGACCATTGCTCGGCGGGATACTGCGCGGGGGGAAGTTCCTTTACCCGGAGCATCGCTTCGCGCAAGTCGTCGCGATCGCGGAGCTGATCGACCAGTGCACTGAGCCGTGCCTTCCGGCCGGAGTCCAGGGCAACGCCGAAGTCGCGAGCGGTGAATCGTTGGCGCCAACCGCCGGTGGTCGCCGTAAGCACCATGCAGATGAGGGCGAGCCAATGGTCAAGGTCGGAGGCGGTGGCCTCCGGCGGTTCGCTGCGGCCGGCACAGGCGGCGATGCGGGAAGACTCGCCCGCTTGCTCGGCGTCGTCGGCGAATTCGGCGGCCAGGATGGAGAGTTCGGCGAGCATCAAGGGCGGGAAGGTTTGTTCAAGCCGCGCGAGTTGCTCGCCGAGGGCCAGTGCGAGCGCACGCTGCAGGCGGGGCAGGACGTTCGCGTCGAGGAAGGCGTCGTCAAGGCTGCGGCGCTGGGCAATGGGGATGAGCTCACCCCAGATCAGATCGCCCCACTGATCGCGCAGGGCGAGCATGTCCGCGATCAGCGTTTCGCAGTCGGCGAGATTGCCGTCGCGGTGGAGCAGGAGGTTACGCAGGGAGTCGTCGAAGACGGGATCGCCGCCGCCCAGCAACAGCAGTGTGCGCCGGGCAGCTTCGCGGTGGAGCGTTTGCGCATCCTCGGTCGGGGTCAGGCGGCCACCGCCTCCGGAGAGGATGGGGAGGGTGCGCGCAATCTCCGCGCAGACGGAGTCGATGGTGCGGATGTTGAGGCGGTGCGGCTGCTCCAGCAGCGACCACCCAAGTTGCCGGCTGCGCTCCAGCACGGCGAGGGCGAGAGCGAAGGCCTGGCGGTTGAAATCGCTGGAGGCGTGGGCCGCCGCGTCGTCGTCGCGGGCTGCTTCAAGACCGGCGAGCACGCGGTCGCGCATNNGTGAAGGTGATGGCGAGAACCTGTTCCGGCTCGCTGACGGCCGGGTCGGCGAGGAGTTTGAGGAAGCGATGAATGAGCAACGCAGTCTTGCCGGAGCCGGCGGGCGCTTCGACGATGAAGGAGCGATGGATGTCGAGGGCTTCTCGGCGGGCTTCGGCATCGGGCGGCTCGGGCGGTCCGGCCAATGGCGGGGTGGGCTGCGAATCGAGGGGGGAATCGAACGGGAGGGTTGGGAACGGCAGAACCTCAGCCACGGTCTGCCTCCGTCTCTTCGAAGGGCCCGGCGTCGGCGCCGGAATCTGAATCTTCGAGGACGCCGGGGTCGAGCGTAGAAGGGTCGAGACGGCAGAGCAGGCGCTGCTGGCAATGGTCGCAGGTCTGCGGGTAGCGTTTGGGCGAGACCCGCGCATCGCCGGAGTGGAAGGCGCGGGCGAGCGATTCCAGCACTTCGCGCCACGCGTCCACCTGGGCTTCCAGGCTTGCGGTCTTCAGTCTGGACGCCCTGGGCAGGACTCCCTTGTGCGATTCGTAGCCGTGGAGACCCATCTTTTTGCCGGGGCGAATGTTGGCGAAGGCGACGGCGGCGAGATGGGGCGCGCCGGAGACAACGGCGTAGAGAGGCAACTGCGGCTCGTCGGGACGGTCGCCAAGCCAGTCGGAGGGCTTGGCCTCGCCGGTCTTGTAGTCGAGGATGATCTCGCTGAATGTTTGTCCCGAATCGCCTTCCGCGTGCGCATAGTCGACGCGGTCGACTCGGTCGACGCGAACGTCGAGGCGGAGCGGGCCGATGCGGACGTCCTCGAGCCTTTCCTCGCGCGCCTTGACGGTGAAGGGCGGGCGCTGGTTGGCTTCGTAATCGAGCCAGGGACAGAGGAGGTTGAGCAGGCGCCGGCGTTCAGCGTCGACGTAGGCTCGGGACCATCCGGGCTCGATGCTGGGGATGAACGCGGCGAGGGCGGCGTCGATGGAGCGGGTGAGTTGGGCATCGCGCTCGGCGGAGGTCATGCTCCGGAGCGCGGCCTGAGACTCCACCGCCGCCCAGAAACTTTCCAGAACCTTGTGGACGAGGCTGCCGCGCTCGAGCGGATCGAGGCCGAGGCCGACGGGCGAGAGCGCGGAGGCGAAGAGGCGCTTCTCGGCAAAGGCTTGGAAGCCGCATGCAGCCTGGGATCGCAGGACGGACGCGCCTCCGCGGAAGACGGAGTCCGGCGGCGGCGGAATGGGGAGGTCGTCCGCGAGGGTGTCGAGTGCGACCGGCGCCGGGCCGTTGCCCGCAGGAGCGATGCGCCAGGGCTCGAGCGCGAGGCCGTCGAGCGCCGGAGAGCGGCGCTGCGGGCCGTCCGCGGACTCCCGCGCATAGCTGAACACGATGGCGGGAGCGCTGTGGGCGATGCGTTCCGTGATGCGGCGGGCGTAGGCGGCGTCGAGTGAGGGCGTTGCGCCGGGCATGTCGAGGTCGCGCTGCAGTTGCCAGGGAAGCAGAGGAGTGGGCGCGGAGCGGGAGGGCCACGCCTGGTCGTTGGCGCGGAGGAACCAGATGGCATCGAAACTGGAACCGGCGGACTCGAGCGGGCCCATGATCTGCACCGGCGCGTGGCGCGACTCCGGCGCGAAGAGGGTTTCCGCGGCGATGCGCTCGAGCGCGGCGAGGGCGTCGGTAAAGCGAACGCGGACGCCGGCAAAGTCGAGGGTTGCGAGTTCGTCGAGCGCGCTCTCCCACTTGCGACGGGTCTGGAACTCAACGCTGTCCAGCAGGGCCGGCGGAGCCCACCCGGCAGCTTCGAGCAGCTTATGGATGGTTGCAGCCCAGTCGGCGTAGGTGCGCTCGGCGGCCAGATCCAGCCGGCGGAAGAGTGTACTGAGCGCGCGCAGATGGTTGAGCAGGACAGGAAGGCGGCGATTGGGATGAGAGACCAGCACCGCGAGGCCGTCAAGCGAAATCCGGGGCTGGAGGAGATGCCGCTCTCGAAGGACAAAGGCGTCAAACTCCGCGCGGGCCAGAACCTCGGCTTCGTTCGCGGCGAAGTGGGGCGAGAGCAGAAGAGCGGAGACGCGGTCGAGCGGAAGCGGCCCGGTGGCCCAGCGCAGCAGATCGAGTGCGGTCGCGGTCAAGGGCGTGGTGGCAAGCGGGACACCCAGGGAGAACTCGTATGGGCCGGACGCGGTGGGTGCGGCGATGTCGTTGAGTTCGGCGGCAAGAACCTGGCGGAAGACGCGATCGATCTCCGCGCGGGCCGGCTCGATTGCGGGAAGGATGACGGCGATGCGGGCGTCCGGCTGCCGCGTGAGGCGCGCTCGCAGCCATTGGGCGCAGGCGGTCAACTCGTCGAGTTCGCTGGGGGCGGCGGCAAGAGTGAGATTGCCACCAGTGGCTGGCTCGAACTTTGTGTCTCCCACCCTTTCCGATGAAGCCGGAAAGGATGGGGCACCCGGACTTTGGGATTCGAACTCGGCGATGTCTTCGCCGGCGTTGCGGATGGCTTGAACGAGCGCGGTCTGGGCGGGCGTCTTGGAGTCGAAGCCGACCAGCAGAATGCCGGAAGGGAGAGTGAGTTCGCCGGCGGCGATCGCGGCGACAAGCAGCTCGGGCAGTTGAGCCTGGGTGAGGTAGCGATTGCGGGCGCAACGGCGCTCGAGCTCCGCGGCCCAGCGGCGGAAGGTCTGAGTGTCGAAGTTGCCTTCGTAATTGCCCAGGCGCCCGCGGCCTCGATAGGCGTGCAGCAGCAGCCAGGCATCCGCGGCGGTCTGAGCGAGCGCGTCGGCGGGCTGGAGGCTGGCGGCGTCGGCGTCGGCCGCGATGAGGTCGCGCCACAGAGTACGCTCCTGGGTCGGGCTAAGCAGCAGGTCGGAGGCGCGGCCGTTGAGCAGCAGGCTGTGCCACTGGCCATTGAGCCACGTGTCCCAGGCCAGGACCTGCGGAGGTTGCCAGTAAGCGAGATTGAGAGCGCGCTGGCGGAGATCGAAGTCGCGGCGCAGGGTGCGGGCGGCACGCTGGTTGGCGGTGAGAATGGTCCAGTCGCGCGCGAGGGCCTGTTCGATCTCGGGAGGCAGCGCGCGGTTGGAGGGCATACGCCTTTTATACGCCTCGCGGTGGCGGAAAAAGCGGAACATACAGACCGTGCCGTATGATTCCCGCATGCCTCCAGTCATGCTCGCCGATGTTGTTTGGCCTGCCCTCTATCTAGCGGCGCGGCTTTATAGCCTGGTGCCGATTCTGGCGGGTCTGCTGTTCGAGCTGCTCATCCTGCTTATCTGTTCCCAATGCCATGGAAGAAGGCGTTGCTGGTGGACGTCGTGATGAATGCGGCCTCCGCACTGGTTGGGTACTTTGTATTTCCCTGGGTTGGTCTTGCGTGGGAGTTTACCGGCGGGTCCGCGATTGAGAAGCTGACCGGCTGGGGGACGTTCAATGTTCTTGGTTGGGCAGCGACCTGCGCGATCGCAGTATTTCTGTCGACTGGGATCGAGACGCTGGTCGTTCGCTTGGTCTTCCGCTTTGCAATCACGAAACGCAGGTTTTGGGCGATTACTTTGGCCAATCTGGGCAGCACCGCGATTGCGTTTGTGAGCATGGTGCGTCATCCACCGAACGTTTAGCTCATTCGGTTCAATCACTGTCTCGGCGGCCCGCGACGTATCATGGGAGCAAGGAGCTTGGGTGATGCGAATTGCGTGGCGGACCGCGGTGTGGCTGATGTTGATTCCGGCGCTGGTGGCGGGTTGCAGGCAGTCGAGCAATGGCTCGGTGGGCTCGTCTGGCGGAACCGCCGGCTCGGTGGCAGGCGAGTTGAAGAGCTTTCCGATCAAGGGAAAGATCGTCAGCGTGGATGCGGCGAATGGGAGCATTCTGCTGGACGCTGGGGCGGTGCCCGGCTTTATGGACGCAATGACGATGACGTACAAGCTGAAACAGCCGGGAATCGCAAGCGAGCTGCATCCCGGCGACATGATTACGGCCACACTGCTGGCGCGCAAGGTGGGGGACGAATACCAGGACGTCATGCTCGACCAGATTGTGGTGACGGCACAGGCAAGGCCGGACTACAAGCCGGCGGTCCAGTATCACGTGCCGACGGCAGGCGACGCGGTGCCCGACTTCAAGCTGGTGAATGAGGATGGGCGCACGATTCACCTGGGACAATTCAAGGGGCGCGCGCTGCTGCTGACGTTTGTCTATACCCGCTGCCCGCTGCCGGACTACTGCCCGCGGATGAACCGGAACTTCGCGGAGATCGACAAGGCACTCGAGGCGGATCCGGCGATGGTCGCGAAGACGCACCTGCTGAGCATCAGCTTCGACCCCAAGGACGATACGCCGGCGGTGCTGAAGAGCTATGGCCAGGCGTACGCGGGCGTGGGGGCGAAGTTCGACCACTGGGAGTTTGCCGTGCCCCCGGCGAATGAACTGATCGCGATGCTGGAGTTCTTCGACGTGGGGGTTACGCCGGGGGGCGATGGGACGCTGACGCACTCGATGTCGACGGTGCTGATCGGCAAGGACGGCAAGGTGGCCGCGTGGTATCCGTCAAACGAGTGGACGCCGGCGGAAGTGCTGGCGGCGATGAAAGACGCAGCGGCGGGGTAGCACCTGGTGAGGGACAGGGGTCAGTCACCCCAGCGAGCAGAGACCGTTCGCCGGGGACCCCGACAGGGAACAGGGAACCGCGTTCGCGCAGGCGGCCTGGAGGGTGGGGAGGGTTGCGGGTTTGGGGGAAGAGGGGATGGGTAGGTCGATGGGGCCGGTGGATAAGGTGGCTCTGTTCCAGTTGGGTTCGGTTTCGATTGG
>PLUT01000048.1 GCA_003162875.1 Granulicella sp. | reverse complement strand
ACACCAATGGAACTTCAGGCAATAACACGGTAGTTCCCACCACTCTTCCCCCGGGTGTGCATGGTTGCACCGTCGGAACTGAAGTCTCGTCGGCCGGCTGCGCAAACAACGGCGCGAGCTTCGGCGCCGTCACCACCATGATCGGCAGCAACCGCATCATCACGATGGATCTCCACATCGTCTTCTAACCAACGTCAAGGTCACATGACGAGGGCGGCGGCTTCCCACCCCGGGCTTCGGCTGCCGCCCTCCTCTTTTGCAAAGCAATCCGTGGGGTGCGGATTCATAATCCTTCCCAAATTGGGAAAAGTAGGCTAATCTTCGGCTGCTCCTCACGCTTAGTTTTTCAGCCTGCTGAACCGCGGCGTGCGGCTGACGGTGCTCGTCCCGAACAGCCCCCGGCGGAGCGGTAAGACGCGTTGGTACTCTCTCCCGCTGGTTCGATCGGAGGGCGCGTGAAGGCGAAATCGAGCGGCTGGCTGTTGGCGGGGGTGGCGTGTGCTCTCGGCCCGGTGACGGGCACGCCCGCGGCGCGGGCACAGACAGCGACGGATGGCGCAATCGCCGGGCAGGTGCTGGACACGGCCGGCGCCCCGGTGGCGGGCGCGCTGGTGGAGGCGCGGGAGTTGGACACAGGACTGGTGCTGCGGTCGCTCTCGGGGACGCGGGGCGAGTTCCTGGTTGTGCGGCTGCCGGTGGGGGAGTACGAAGTTACGGTGGAAGATGCGGGAGCCATGTTGACGCTGCCCGGCCAGGTGGCGGTGGGACTGGGCGAGGTGACCGAGATCACGGCGCGGCTGCGAGCGGCTGCAGCCGGCCAGCCGAATCCGCCGGCCGGAACCAGTGGCGGCGGGGCTGTGCTGAGCGAGGCAGACCTGGATGCGTTGCCGGTGGGTGACGGCGCGTGGAGTTCGCTGGCGCTGACTGTGCCCGGAGCGAATGGTGCGGCGGCGGAGGATGACGGCGCGGGCGCAGTGAGCTTTGCCGGGGTGGCGACAAGCCAGAACCGCACGCGGCTGGATGGGGCCAGCGGGGACGAGAGCTTTGCCGGGGCGCGGGTGGGTGCAGGCGTGGAAGAGGATGGGGATGCGGGCGCGGATGAGGTCTACGATCGAGCCGCCGGAGCGGGGAGCGGTTCGAACTCGGTGGCGGATGGAGGCCGGCGGGCTGGATCGGCGTACGCGTTTTCGCAGGCGGCGGTGCGGGAGTTCCGGGTGCAGGGGCTGGGCGACGCGGCCGAATACGGCTCCGCGCTGTATGGGCACGGCATAGGCGGCGTGGTGACAACCGTGTCGCGGTCGGGCGGTGCTACGCTGCACGGGATGGCGTTCTACACCGTGCGCGACAGCGCGTGGGCGGCGGTGAACCCGTTCTCAGTGGCCTCGACGTATGCCAATGGCGTGGTGACCACCGCGCTGGTGAAGCCGCAGGACCTGCTCCAACTGTTTGGCGGGCGGGTGGGCGGCCCGCTGCTGGAGCACTCGGTGGACAGGGGCGGAGGAATGGGCGCGGTTTCGCGGTTGTTCTACTTCTATGCGTTCGACGGACAACGGCGGAACTTTCCCGCGATTTCCTCGCCGGGCTATGCGGGCTTTTATGCGCTGACGGCGACCCAGGAGGCATTGCTGGCGAACCGCGGCGTATCGCCGGCGCAGACGATGGCGGCGCTGAATTACCTGGACAGCCTGACCGGTACGGTTGCGCGGAGGGCTGACCAAACGGTGAACTTCGGGCGGTTGGACTGGGACCGCCGAAGCGGCAGCCGGGTGGTGCTGGAGTACAACCGCGCGCGCTGGAGCTCGCCGGGGGGCGCGCGGTCCGGCGCGGTGGTGGATCGCGGGACGGCGAGCATCGGGTCGAGCTACGGCGCAGTGGATGCGGGCGTGGCGCGGTGGGTGCAGATCATGTCCCGCGGACTGAGCAATGAAGTGTGGCTGCAGATTGGGCGCGAGTTGCAGTACGAGACAGCGCCGCCGCCCGAGAGCCAGGAGCCGAACGTGGGGCCGGGTGGATTGCCGCCGGAGATATCGATCGGGCCGCTGGGGCTGGTGTTTGGCACACCGGCGGCGTTGGGACAGAAGGCCTATCCGGACGAGCGGCGGTTCGAGGCTGCGGACGTCGCGGCGTGGGTGAAGGGCCGGCATTTTGTGCAGTTTGGCGCGGACTTCAGCGCGATCAGCGACTACACGGATTCGCTGACGAATGTGGAGGGGACGTTCAGCTACGACAGCGGCGCGACCGGCGGCAAGGCGGGGGGCCTGGTGGACTGGATCACGGACTACACCTTCAACGTGAACGCATATCCGAACGGAGGCTGCCCGTCGATCGGGGCCACGGTGCACGACTTCTGCTTCCGGTCGTACTCGCAGAGCTTCGGGCAGCAGAGCCTGAGCTTCGCCACGCAGGAGTGGGCGGGTTTTGTGCAGGAGGACTGGAGGGCGGCCGCGCGGCTGACCGTGCATGCGGGTGTGCGCTATGAGTACGAGTTTCTGCCGCTTCCGCAGCAGCCGAATGGGGGGCTGGACGAGGTGTTCGGCGCCACCGGAGCGAGCAGCGTGTTTCCCGAGGACCGGAACAACTTCGGTCCACGGCTGGGCGTAGCGTGGCAACCGTTCGGCGTGGGGCGCGGCGTGGTGCGGGTTGGCTACGGCGTGTACTTCGGCAAGCTGCCCGGCGCGACCCTGCGAGCGGCGCTGCTGGATACGGCGATGGCGGGATCGACGACGCGGATTCGGATTCTGCCGACGACGGAGACGGTGTGTCCGCAGAATACCGAGGTTGGATTCGGATACGCCTGCTCGTATACCGCGGCGCCGAGCGGCGTGGCGGCGACGACGACCGCGGCGATGGTGTTCGACCGGAGGTTCCGGCTGCCGATGGTGGAGCAGGGAACCGTTTCGCTGGAGCACGAAGTGGGCTTTGGGGTGCTGGGACGCGCGGCGTATGCGCTGGATCTCGACCGGCAACTGCCGAACTCGGTGGACATCAACATTGCTCCGTCGGCCGATGTGCGGGAGTTCCAACTGCAGGGCGGGCCGGGCAAAGCCGGAGCGCAGGACGGAGAGACGTTTGCGGTCCCGGTGTACTCGGCGCGGGTGAGCCCGAGTTTCGGCCCGGTGACGGACCTGGTGTCCAACGCGAACGCGACCTACAACGGGCTGACGCTGGAGGCGCGGCGCGGGCTGGGCGGGCGGCAAGGCAGCGGCGGGACGGGACGCGGGCTGGAGTTTCGCGTGGCATGGACCTGGTCGAAGGCGATCGACTACGGGCAGAACTCGGGTGCGGTGCCGCGGATGAACGGGCAGTTCGACCCGTTCACCGTGCGCTACGACAAGGGCCTTTCGGCGCTGAACTTCCCGCACCGCGTGGTGGCGACGGCGGTGTGGTCGCCACGGTGGGACGGCGGCATGGTGGTGGATAAGGCCGGCGCAGCGCTGCTCAAGGCGGCGAACGGCTGGTCGGTGGCGGCGATTTTTTCCGAGGCGAGCGGGCGCGGATACAGCTACGACGTCTTCGGCGGAACGCGGCTGGCGGGCGGCCGGGAGAGCATCAACGGGTCGGGTGGGTCGGCGGTGCTGCCGACGGTGGGCCGGAATACGCTGCGGCTGCCGGACTCCGCGAACCTGGACATGCGGTTGAGCAGAAGCTTCCGGCTGGGCGAACGGGTGCGGCTGCGCGGCGCGGTGGAAGCGTTCAACGTGGCGAACCGGCGGAATCTGTCCGGCGTGAGCCAGCGGGCCTACCTGGTGGGGACGCTGGGGACGGCGGCGGCCGGAGTTGGAGTGACTCCGCTGGTGTTCCAGGATGCGGCGACGGTTGCGACCGAGGGACTGAACGTGCTGCCGTTTGGAGCCTACACCGAGGCGGCGACCAGCCAGGCACGGGAGCGGCAGGTGCAGCTGAGTTTGCGGATGGAGTTCTAAAGACAGTTGTTAGTTGTTAGTTG
>PLUT01000302.1 GCA_003162875.1 Granulicella sp. | reverse complement strand
ATCTGCTGCAGCCGCTTGCGCAGGTGCAGCACGGCGTACCGCTTGCGCGAGAGCAGCGTGTTGCCGCTCTCGCCCGTTTCTTCCGCCAATTGCTTGAAGCTCTTGCCCATCCACTCGTGCGCCACAAACACCTCGCGCTGGTTCTCCGGAAGCTCATCGAGCGCCTCGTCCAGCGCCTCCAGCATCAGGTTGCGCGCGTAGAGCGCGTCCGGCCCGGCATCCGGCGAAGGCAGCAGGTCCTCCAGCGCCGGCGAGTCTTCCCCGGCCTCCAGCGGCTCGCTGAGCGATACCGCCTTCTGCCGGCGGAACAGATCGGCAATCCGGTTGCGCGCCACCCGGTACAGCCATGCCGTGACCTGCTCGACCGGCTTCATCATCCGGTAGGTCGCGGTCAACTCGTAGAACACATCCTGCAGCACATCCTCCGCATCGCTCATATCCAGCACGTGTTTGCGGATAAAGCTGCGCAGGCGCGGCCGGTCGCGCTCGACTGCCTCGGCAATCAACTGGTCCTGCTGGTCGACCGTCCAATCCCGCGCCGGCATCGAGCTCCCTCACTCCCAATAGGTCTAGGAAACCTCTGAACAAGTATTCGGCATTCCCTCAGGGGCTAAAGCCCCACTAGTTTTGTGGCGCTTACGGACGGGCTGAAGCCCGTCCCTTTCAATGCTCGAACTTGTTCAGAGCTTCCCTAACAGTGTTAACGGTTGAGACCGCCAAATATTGTGCAGGTTCTGAAATTGTTCTCCTGGGCCCAGGGAAGAATCCGGGCATGCCCGCCAAAACGGCTCCGTCATGGAGGCAAAAAGTCCCCGGGCGAGTCTTTCCTGCCCGCTGCCGCGTCACCCATCTACACACCGTTTGGAGACGCCATGTCCGCAACCCGCCGCCCCGCCGCCGCCCTGCTGTCTGCCGCCCTGCTTCTAACCTCCGCATTTGCCTTCGCCGCACCACCGGCCGCTGCGCCGCCCGTCACCGTCACAGACGACGGCCCGACCTACACGATGTCCAACGGCTATCTGACCGTCCAGGTGAACAAGAAGACGGGCGACCTCACCTCGGTCAAGACGTCGAAGACCGTCACGCCCAACGTTGAGCTGATGGGCTACGTCTCCGGCCACCACGCCGGCTACTGGGAGCAGTCTCCCGCCCTCGCCGCCCGCGAAGTCGCGAGCATCACGATCGATCCCGCCTCCAACGGAGGCGCCCGCGCCGAAGTCTCCGTCAAGGGCTACTCCGGCGGCGTCTCCATCCTCGGCCGTCACCCCACCGCAGCCGGCCAGGGCGGCGGGCTGATCTGCGATCTGGAGATCCGCTATACTCTGGAACGCGGCGCGAAGGGGCTGTACACCTACGCCATTTACACGCACCAGGCCAGCTACCCCGGCGGCTCCGTCGGCGAGTCCCGCTTTGGCTTCAAGCTCAGCGCGCGGGTCTTCGACTGGCTCTCCATCGACGACCAGCGCAACGCCATCATGCCCACCGGCAAGGACTGGGACGCCGGCGACGACCTGAACATGAAGGAAGCGCGCCGCCTGACCACCGGCGTCCACAAAGGCCGCGCCGAGCACAAGTACGACTACTCCGCCGACCAGGACAAGATCCCCGCCTTCGGCTGGTCCTCCACCAGCCAGAAGGTCGGCCTCTACATCATCAATCCGTCGTTCGAGTACCTCTCCTCCGGCCCGCTCCACTTCGAGCTGACCGGCCACCTGGACGACGGCGACGGCGGCGATCCTACCCTGCTCGACTACTGGCGCGGCACCCACTACGGCGGCTCCAGCCTCAACTTCGCCGCGGGCGAGTTCTGGACCAAGGTCGTCGGCCCCATCTTTATCTACGTTCCCACCGGCGCCGACCCCAAGACGCTCTTCACCGACGCCAGGAAGGAAGTCGCCGTGGAGCAGGCTCGCTGGCCCTACAGCTTCGTCCAGGGCGACGGCGTCGACTACCCGCAGGCCGCCCAGCGCACCACCGTCAAGGGCCGCCTGAAGGTGATTGACCCGCAGGCCCCCAACTTCAAGTTCACCACGCTCCTCGTCGGCCTGAGCTATCCCGACCAGGCACCCGTCCCACGTGCTCCCCGACCCGCGCCGGTCGCGGCTCCGGCTCCGCCCACGTCCAATCTCAGCACCAGGCCGAACTTCGTCCTCGCCGGCTATCAGCCTCCGGCCTCCACACCGGCCGCTGCGGCCCCGCCCGCGACCGTCCCCGACAACGGCGCCAACCCCGACCACTCGCTGCTGCCCAACGGCCAGCGCCGCAACCGCGGCACCTACGTCGGGCCGCGTCCCGAGGGAACACCGGCAGCCGGTGCCCGCCCCGCAGGCTTCGCCTTCCAGCCTCAGGGCATCACTTGGCAGAACGACGCCAAGCACTACGAGTTCTGGACGCACGGCACAGCCGACGGCAGCTTCACCATCCCCAACGTTCGCCCCGGCACCTACCAGCTTCACGCCGTCGCCGACGGCATCCTCGGCGCGTATGACGCTACCGCCAACGTCACCATCGCCGCCGGCGAGCACACCCTCGACCTCGGCACCATCGAGTGGCACCCCGTCCACTACGGCCAGCAGATCTTCCAGATCGGCACGCCCAACCGCTCCGCCAAGGAGTTCTTCAAGGGCGACGACCACTGGCACTGGGGCATGTACATCGAGTACGCCAAGCTCTTCCCCAACGATGTCGACTTCACCGTCGGCAAGTCCGACCCCGCCAAGGACTGGTACATCTACCAGGTCCCGCACGACATCGACTTCAAACCCACCGGCCGGGACCAGGGCCGCGCCACGCCGTGGACCATTCACTTCACCATGCCCGCCGACGCACCCACAGCCGGCAAGGCGACGCTTCGCTTCGGCCTCATCGACGCCAGCACCCGCTCCCTCGGCATCGCCGTCAACGGCAAAGACGTTGGCCCTGACACCAACCTCGGCGGCAGCGGCGGCGCTATCCACCGCGACGGCATCGAAGCTACCTGGGTCGAGCGCGACTTCAACTTCGACGCGGCGCTGCTGCATCCCGGCGCCAACACCATCGTCCTCACCGTCCCCGCCGGCCCGGTCGCCAGCGGCATCTGCTACGACGTGGTCCGCCTGGAGGTCGCGCCGCCCACGCCGTAACCGCGACAACCAGGGCGGCCCATGTTCGACGCAGCTTTTCGCGTCGACCATGGGGTTGCTCAGTTAGTCGGCCCCGCGCTTTCGCTGTATCCTGTCCCGGAGTCCGCACCATGAAACGCCTCGCCCTCGCCGCCGCAACCCTGCTCGTCTGCGCCACGACCGCCGTTGCCCAGACTGCGCCTGCACCGGGCGCCCAGCCTTCCGCGCCCAACCCGCATCCGTACACCATGCTCTACGTGTTCGGCGACAGCTACTCCGATTCCGGCTCGGGCTACCTGGACACGAACGGCCCCACCGCCGTCGCCGTGCTGGCGCAGCGCCTGGGCATCCCGTTCACGTGGTACGGCGATCCGAACAGCGTAGGGAAGGGGCTCAACTTCGCCATCAGCGGTGCCGGCAGCGGCGCCGGCGCAGGCCGCCGCTATCCCACCGGCGAGATGCTGGGCATCGGCATGAAGAACCAGGTGGACAACTTCGTCGCCTTCACCAGGACCAACGACATCCCCAAGATCGACCCAGACAACACTATGTTCTTCTTTGCCGGCGGCCTGAACGACCGGGGCAAACCCGACGGCTACACCCGCACCAGCATCGAAGGCGAGATTGACGAGCTGTACGACCTGGGAGCGCGGCGCTTCATGGTGGCCCTGCTGCCCACCAAAATCCGCCAGTTCGCCAGCGCGGGAACCATGTTCAATCCGGAGCTCGCCAGAATCCCCGACGAGGAGCTCGCCAAGCATCCCGACATCCGCATCGCGAACTCCAACTGGGGCGCCTTCCTCGACGAAGTCATGACCAACCCCGCCAAGTACGGCATCACCGACACCACCTCACCCTGCGCCGGCCGCAACATCCATCACGAAGACACCACGCCCTGCGCCGCGCCCGACGCGCACTTTTTCTACCACGAAGGCCACCCCTCCGCCGCCGTGCATCGCGCCGTCGGGGAGATGCTGTACACCGAAGCCACCACCAAGGCTCCGTAACGTGTGTCGAAATCCGAACCAGGACAAATGCGGGGATTCTTCGCCTACTCACCCCATCCAGCAAGCTGGCCGGGGGCCCCGATCGGCTCAGAATGACAAGCTGGGGCGTACCTGCGGAAAATTACACCGCGACCGTGAACGTATCCTCGCTGCGCGTGACGGCGCGGTACAGCGTGTCGCGCTCGAACGGCACGCGGCCGGCCTGGGTGATGAGCCGAACTAAATCGGCGCGGCGCATGCCCTGCGGCGTGGTCGCGCCGGCGTCGTGGTAGATCTTCTCCTCGATGACGGTGCCGTCGATGTCATCCGCGCCGAAGCGCAGCGAAATCTGCGCCATCTCCGGCGACACCATCTGCCAGTAGCTCTTGATGTGCGGGAAGTTGTCCAGCAGCAGCCGGCCGATCGCGATTTGTTTCAGGTCCATCATCCCCGTGGTCTTCGGGATGTGCGCCAGCGCGGTATTGTCCGGATGGAACGCCAGCGGAATAAAGGTCTGGAAGCCGCCGGTCTCGTCCTGCAACGCGCGCAGCCGCAGCATGTGGTCGACGCGGTCCTCGTCGTTCTCGACATGCCCGTAGAGCATGGTCGCGTTCGATTTGAGGCCGATGCGGTGCGCGGTGCGCGCCGTCTCCAGCCATTCGCCGCCGTCGATCTTGTGGTCGCAGATGATGTGGCGCACGCGGTCCGCGAAGATCTCCGCGCCGCCGCCGGGCAGCGAATCGACGCCCGCTTCCTTCATGCGCAGCAGCGCCTGCTCGACGCTCATCTTGCCGATCCTGGCCAGGAACGCGACCTCGACCATGGTGAAGGCCTTGATGTGCACCTTGGGATAGCGCAGTTTGAGCCCGCGCACCAGGTCCATGAAAAACTCAAACGGAAGATCGGGATGGAGCCCGCCGACGATATGGAACTCGGTCACCGCCTCAGTGAGTCCTGAGCCCGCGGTCTGCCAGGCCTCTTCCAGCGCCATGGTGTAGGTCCCGGGCTGGCCCTTCTTCCGTCCGAAGGCGCACAGACGGCAACTGGCGACGCAAACATTGGTCGGATTGATGTGGCGGTTGACGTTGAAGTAGGCGGTGTCGCCGTGCATGCGCTCGCGCACGGCGTTGG
The DNA here is from genome assembly GCA_003162875.1 of Granulicella sp. Lineage (GTDB taxonomy): Bacteria > Acidobacteriota > Terriglobia > Terriglobales > Acidobacteriaceae > Edaphobacter. The sequence continues at coordinate 21,047 of PLUT01000302.1, read as the reverse complement.
CCATCCAGCCGATGGCCAGGATGTCGCCGCTGCGGTAGAGCGCAACGCCGTCGTCGAAGCTGAGGCGCTGCCCCGCGTCCACCCGGGCCGCAATCGGCCGCAGCGCCGCGTCCTCCGTCTGGAAGCCGTGCCGTGCGCGGGCAGCTGATTGCGAACTGAGGTCAGTCATCTCAACTTCATTCTAATCCGGGCGCGCCCGATCCGGCGTTGCGCCGCGATGGCGAGAGCTTTAGTGCTGGTTGCATAAATGCGGTCAAGCCGCCTCGAAATTTCCCTCAGGGGCTAAAGCCCTTGATTTTGCTGGCCGTTTTCGGCACGACTGAAGTCGTGCCCTTTCAAACCCGATTTATGCAACCGGTTCTAGTGCTTGTCAGTCTCCGCCGAATCGACCCAGCGCGGCTGGACCACGATCCCATCGAACAGTGTGGCCGCAACCAGGTAGTTGCCCACCGGGCGCAGAAAGCGCAGGTCCCAGCCGGTGTCCCAGGTGGCGAGCCGCATGGACGGAATGTCCACAGCGAACGCATCCGTCGCCGGATCCCCCGCGGTGATCAGCATGCGGTCCGCCTGGCGATCGAAGTAGAGGCTGTTCACCTTGCGAACCACCAGGTCCGGCAGCGTCTTCCAGTTCGCACCTTTGCCGGGGGAGAAATAGACGCCGTCCTTGTCGCCGACCCACAGGCCGCCGCGCCCATCCACTGCCAACGCCGAGACCTGGGTTACCTGCTCCGGCAGCGCCGCCGCTTCCCAGGTCTTGCCGCCGTCGGTCGACAACTCCAGCGCATTCAGGCTGGCCGCCGCCACCGTCTCATCGGAGGCAGCCACAAAGCGCCAATCGTACCCCGGGACCGCGCTGACCACGCTCCAGGTCGCTCCGCTCGACACGCTGCGCAGCACACCCTGCGAGGTGGCCGCGTACAGGGTCTCACCGGTGCGCGCGAATCCATAGACACTGCCGTCGAAGTTCTTCAACGGCGCGGCGCCCGGGGACCGGGGAATCGCCGCCGGCCGGCGGCGCGCGTTCGCTCGACCGGCCGCGCGGCTGACCGGCCTGGTCCTGGCTGGAGTCCTGACTGGGGTCCTGACTGGGGTCCTGGCTGGGGCAGGCTGGGCGGCGCCATCCGCCAGGGTTCGGACGCTTGGATCGTCTCCCGCGCGCTGCCAGACGGAGTCTTTGAGCCGATAGATCCCATGCTCCGTGCCCGCCAGAATGGTGTCGTCCGGCGCCTGTCCGAGGCTGAACACGTCATGGCCATCCAGCCCATCGCCGAGGTGCGACCAGCTGAGCCCGCCGGTATGGCTGACAAAGACGCCGCCGGAATCCTTGTCGTTCACCACGCCTACGTACACCGTCGCCGCGTGTTGCTCGTCCGCAGTGAAAGCCCAGATCTGCCGGGTGGAAAAGCCGCTGTTGGAGGGCTGAAAGCTGTCGCCGCCATCGTCGCTGGCGAGCACGCCCCGCCGGTCCGTGGCCAACAGCACATGGTTCGAGTTTGTCGGGTCCACGTAGACGTCGTTCACAATCACGTCCGCGCCGGTGGTCTGCATCCAGTACTTGCCGGCGTCGAAGCTGCGATAGAGCCCCTCGGTGGTCCCCGCGTACACCGTGCCGACATGGTTGGGATCCATATCCAGCACCAGGGTGCGACGGGCCGTGGAGGGAATCCCCTGGGTCTTGTTGGCGCCAACCCCGCCGGTGAACTTTTCTCCGCCGTCCTCGCTTTTGTAGATTCCGGAACACGCGCTGAGATAGACGACGTCGGACTGCTCGGGATCGATGACGATGGAGAAGACGTCCGAGTCCTCGATGATGCCCTGCTTGATACTCGTCCAGGTCGCTCCGCCGTCGGTCGTCTTCCAAGGCAGGTGCCAGGTGCCGACGTAAATGATGTCGGGGTTGGCCGGATCGACGGCCACCGACTGGACCTCGTGGATCTGAACCGGGTCGTGGCTGATCAGTTCCCAGTGTCCGCCGCCGTCGGTCGAACGGAAGACTCCCTCCAGGGTGCCGGCCACGAGGATCTTCGAGTCCGACGGAGCAGCGGTCAGCGAGCGGACCGATTGCCCGCGCATCTCCGGCTGGCTGCTCCAGGTGACTCCGCCATCGTTGCTGATGAAGATGCCGCCGCCGTCGCTGACCACATAGGCGCCGACGACCAGGTGTTTGGAATCCGCAGGATCGACCAGAATGTGGCGGATGACCAGATCGTCGCGCTTGCCCACCCGCGCCAGCCGCTCCCACTTCTGGCCGCCGTTCCACGACTGGAAGATCCAGCCGTTGGCCGCGCCGAGAAAAAGATGAGCGTGGTCCCGCGGATCCGCGGCGAATGCCTTTGCGTCCCCGCCGTCGGGCCCGAAGGGGAACCATGACACCGCATGCATGCGCGGGCAAACAAGTCCAATGATCAGAAGAAACCACAGCTTGCGGCGCAGTCTGCAATTCAACGTCGTCGTCCCATCCGGTCGCTAACTCTCACTTAAGGTACAGCCCAGAACCCAAGCGGCAGCCTGGATCGGTGCGGCTTTGGCCGGTCCGCAAGCTGCCGCGAATCGACGCGGGCCCCGGCGCCTGGCGGCCGCTGAAGCCCGCCCAGCGCCCTATCGACGCACCATTTCTAGAATACATAGTTCTGTTGGCCCGGCCCTGGCGCAACCCAGCACAAAGGCTGACTGGAACCAACCCAGTCAGCCTGCTGTGCTGCTTCGTTTGCCCGACTGCTACTGGGCCTTGGCTTTCGCCGTCGCCCTGACCGGTGGCGTCCGAGGCACAGCCTTGACTGCGCTCTCGTCCACAGGCGTGCTGCTTGCCGCCGGATCGGCTGCGCCTGCGGGAACCAGGTTAGTGGTTACCGTCTGGGCGTCGTCGGTGCCGGTGTAGACCGCGATACGAGAAGCGTCGATGCCCTTCTCGGTCACCAGGTAGTCCTTGGTGTTGACCGCGCGGAGGGAGGCAGCATTCGGCTTCGGATGCTTCATCTTCGCTTGCTTGGCATCGACCGCCTGTTCCTTGGCGTCTTCGCTGCCAACCAGCGAAAGCTTGGCATCCGCCTGGCCTTGCAGGGCGGTGGCCACGTCGTCAAGGCAGGCCTTGGCTTCGTTGTCCACGCGGGTGGGACGCTTGGCATCGCGCGAGAAGTTGACGGCGCAGAGGCTCGACGCCATAGGCGCTGCCGGCGGCGCCGGCGCTGCCGGCGCAATTACATTCACGCTGGTGTTTGCCGTTGCCGTGTTGCCCTTGTCGTCAACCACGTTGCAGGTCACCGCGACTGTGGTATTGCTTGCCCCTGGAGAAAGTTGCGGAGTGGTCAGCGTAGCCGTCGAAGTGGCGCCGGTGATGTTGCTGCCGGCCGACGCGCTGTAGCTGTAAGTGAGAGGACGATTCTGCGGGCTGATGGCGCTCGCCGCAATCGTGGAAGAACCACCCGAGTTGACTGACGACGGATTCGCCGAGCAGCTGACGGTAGGCGGCTGGAACGCGTTGATGGTGAACTGCGCCGTGCAGTCGGCCGACTGGCCCGGCTTCGGGCCTTCGGTGACGTGGCCGGTCACCGTATACGCTCCCGGCGCCGCGGTCGCGCTAGTGATGTTGGCGGTGGTGGAAGTTCCGGAGATCGCGCCGCCGGTCGAGTTCCAGGTGTAGGTCGCCGTCTTCTTCGGATTCAGATTGAGCGCCGTACCGGTGACTGTGATCGGGTCGCCGGGGTAGCCGCTGGTAGGCGAAACCGAGCAGCTGTAGGTTACTGGCGGCGGCGGGATCTGGTGGCCAAAGTGCATCAGAAGGCCGGTGCTGAGTTCGACCGCGTCCAGGTTGGCTCGCCCGCCCACCGGTCCGCCTGTCGGGATTGTGGCAACGGGGCCGAAATCATCGTGCATATACCGATAGTCAACCTGGAAAAGACGGAGGCTTAAGCGGTTGTCGAAGAAGGGAAGGTCGTAGTCCATACCGCCGCCGGCGTGCAGCGCAACACCCCAGGTGTAGGGATTGTGCTCGAACTGGCTCGGGATGTCGTTGTTGGGGCCACCCAGCCGCTCAGAGCCCACGCCCACATGTGCGAACAGGGTGAAGTGATCCATGGGATAGCGCACGATCGGGCCAACCGCCAGGCTGGACACGCCATCATTGTTGCCGTCCGGATGGTCAACGTAGATAAACTCGGCGCCGAAGTAACGATTCATGTAATACGCCACGCTGCCCATCGCCCCCAGGTTCACTGAGGCGTAGGGGATTCCTTCGGGCCGAACCGAACCGTGGGCTCCAAAATAGGAATAACCCAGGAAGACGTCTACTTTCGAGGGGTTTGACCCCGAAGCCGGGGCGGTTGTGGCGGGCGTTTGCGCACCCAGAGTTGCTGCACCAAGGCTAACTGCGCATGCAGCCAGCAGGAACCGGCCGAGACCGCTAAACGGGCGATAAGTCATACGACTTCCTCCACTAATATTGCTTGTTATAGATACCGCTTCTCTTCGCGTTGAAAACTGCTGAAAACAAGTCAACCAGAGTGTACCGCAGTTGGTTGCCATGTATAGAGCAAAATTGCACTCTAATTCCTTATGTTAGATCGGCTTACTTCCAAAACTCGCATCCCTTCGGAAAATCCCAAACACTGCAATCGCGGGGGAACCGGCCCCATTTGTCGCTGGAACTCCAAGTTCCCTAGGATAAGTTCAACGTTTTTCTTACACTTCCGCGCTCCTGCTGGATCTTCTCCTGCAGCAGCGTTATGGCATACAGCAATTGCTCGGGCCGCGGCGGGCACCCGGGTACATAGATGTCAACGGGAATCACTTGGTTAACCCCCTGCAACAGCGCGTAGTTGTTGAAAACCCCGCCTGAGGTTGCGCAAGCGCCCATGGAGATGACCCACTTGGGCTCGGGCATCTGCTCGTAGAGCCGGCGAATGACCGGGGCCATCTTCTGCGAGACCCTGCCCGCGACGATCATGAGATCGCTCTGCCGCGGCGACGGCCGGAAGACCTCCGCGCCAAAGCGCGCAATGTCATAGCGGGAGCCACCCATCGACATCATCTCGATGGCGCAGCAGGCCAGCCCAAACGTCATGGGCCACACCGAGTTCTTGCGCACCCAGTTGATGGCCGCATCCAGCGAGGCCATGACTACGCCTTCCTGCTGGTCGTAGCCCCAGTTCACTTCGCTCAGTTTTTCGCGGTTCTTGGCGGAACTGTCCAGTGCCCCAAAGAAATACCGGTCGCGCTGCTCGCGTGGCGCGGCAGGGCTACTGCCGCTGGAAATCTGGTCGGAGGATGAAGTCATGTGTGCTCTCAGTATAAATCGCCGAGCCGAATTAATTGCCAACTCCCGGGAAACAATTGAGAACCGGTGGGAAAAAGATTCCGGCTTATTGGGTGCGATGCAGCGGCAAAGGGAAGGGTTGGCCGTAGCCGGGCTGCTGCGCCGGGCAAACTGTGCGATCATCGCCCAATTTGTCGGGCCGGCAGCAGCGCTTTGCCTCCACGTGGGCCGGAAATTTAACGGCCTGCTTATGCCCGGCTTGTGTAGAGTACGCAAGGTAGCATTTGACGTCGTCTTGCCGCGCTGAAACTCCGGAGTTGGTTGGGCGGAGGGTGGGACGACTGGGTGCCTGCCTCTATCTTGATTTGCAAAACAGGTGACTGCACGATGGGCTCCAGACAGGTAAGGGTGTGGCTGTTGTTGGGTATGGCGGTATTGGCGGGGTTTCCGTCGTTGGGGCTTACGCGGGCCAGGGCGCAGACGCCGTCGCCGCAGGTTGCGGTAACCCAGCCCGCATCCGGGTCGTCCCAGGCCAACTCCGATGGGGACCGCATTGCGGCCCTGGAGAAGCGGGTAGCTGACCAGTCGCAGGCGATCGCCAAGGCGCAAATGTCAGGCGACAACTCCTGGATGCTGACCTCGTCGGCGCTGGTGCTGCTGATGACAGGCCCGGGACTGGCGCTGTTCTATGGCGGTCTGGTGCGCAAGAAGAACGTGCTGGGCACCATGATGCAGAGCTTCGCCATGATGGCGGTGATCACGGTGCTGTGGGCGGTGGTGACGTATTCGCTGGCGTTCAGCAGCGGGAACGCGTTTATCGGCGGGCTGCACAATATGTTTCTGCACGGGGTCGGCCTGGATCCGAGCGCGTACGCGCCCACCATTCCGCTGCAGACGTTCATGGTCTTTCAACTGATGTTTGCCATCATCACGCCTGCGCTGATCACGGGAGCGTTTGCCGAGCGGATGAAGTTCTCCGCGATGCTGGTGTTCATGGTGCTGTGGGCGATCGTGGTGTACAGCCCGATGGCGCACATGGTGTGGGGCGAGGGCGGGCTGTTGAACTCGGGCAGCGGGCGGTTCCCATGCATGGACTTCGCCGGCGGAACGGTGGTGCATATTACCTCGGGGGTGTCGGCGCTGATCACGGCGCTCTATCTCGGAAAGCGAATTGGGTATCCGAAAGAGGCGATGCAGCCGCACTCGGTGGTGCTGAGCTTTATCGGGGCGTGCCTGCTGTGGGTGGGCTGGTTCGGGTTCAACTCGGGATCGGCACTGGCCGCGGGAACGCTGGCCACGTCGGCGTTTGTGGCGACCCACTTCGGCGCGGCGGCGGCGGCGATTGGATGGAGCGCGGCGGAGTGGATCCGCAACGGCAAGCCATCGGCGCTGGGCGCGATCTCCGGGGCAGTGGCCGGGCTGGTGGCGATTACGCCGGCGTCGGGGTTTGTATCGCCGATGTCCGCGATTGCGATTGGGCTGCTGGCCGGCGCGGGATGCTTCTTCATGGTGGTGAAGGTGAAGGCGTGGTTCGGCTACGACGATTCCCTGGATGCGTTCGGAGTGCACGGCGCGGGCGGGACCATTGGCGCGCTGCTGACCGGGCTTTTTGCCAGAAGCGCCATCAACCCGGTCTTCGGCGCGGGCAAGCCGACCGGCGTGCTGGAGGGCAATACACACCAGATCCTGAACCAGGCGGTGGGCGTGGGGATTGCCTGGACGCTGGCGATTGTCGGGACACTTATCATTCTGTTCATCGTGGATAAAACGATCGGGCTTAGGGTAAGTGCAGAGGATGAGGCCACCGGCCTGGACCTTTCCCAGCACGGGGAAGAGGGCTACGAGTGGGCGCACTGATATGCGGCTGAGACGCGAACCCGCCAAGATACGTCCTACGGGGTATGGAGCGGATTTTTGATGCTGCCGCCGCACCTGCGCCGAGCGTAATATGCTAGAGTTTGGCGCAAAGCCAGCAAGCGAGAGGATTGACTGAGATGCAAAAGATTGAAGCGGTGATACAGCCTTCGAAGCTGGATGCGGTAAAGGATGCCCTGGTGGAGATTGGCGTACAGGGCATGACCATCACGGAGGCGCGCGGCCACGGGCGGCAGAAGGGGCACACNNGAGTTCTACCGTGGACGGGAGTACTCCGTAGACCTGCTGCCCAAGGTGAAGTTGGAGACAGTGGTTGCGGACAACATGGTGGAGAAGGCGGTCCAGGCCATCATCACCGTCGCCCGCACCGGGACCATCGGCGACGGCAAGATTTTTGTGACCAGGATCGACGAAGCCATCCGCATCCGCAACGACGAGCGTGGGGAAGTAGCGCTTTAAAGCAGTGGTCAGTGGTTAGTGGTTAGTGGTCAGTTGAAACCTGGCGGGGGTGGAAGTGCAGGTTGGTGCCTGGCGTTCGCGGTGCAGCAGGTGTCCCTGCGGATTCACGGAGTTGTGTGGTTGTATGCTGTAAGTTCTACCAACGCACACAGCTATGCCGGAAAAAGAGACCCCAGGCAGCAGATTGCGCGGCGAATACCAGCGTCGGATGCTGGAGATTCGCGCTGCCTTTTACGCAGGCGCAACTGGCGCGGAGACGATCGCCGCGCGCTCCCAGGCGATGGACCAGTTGATCCGCGGGCTGTGGGAAGAGGCAGAGCAGCGCATGCCCTGGTTGGGGTCGGGAATTGTGCTGATAGCGCTGGGCGGATACGGGCGCAGCGAACTGTTCCCCTACTCCGATGTGGACCTGCTCTACCTGCTTGACGGCAAAGTCTCCGAGCAGGAGGTCAAGCAGCCCATCCGCCGCGTCAGCCAGGAGCTTTGGGACGTGGGAATCCGGCTGTCGCCGGTCACCCGCAAGCGCAGCGAGGTGGAGAGGTTCGACGCCGATAACGTGGAGTCCACGCTGGCGCTGCTGGACCACCGCCTGCTGGCAGGCGACGCCAGTGTGTACGAACGCTTCTCGGGGACCGGGTTTCCCAAGCTGCTGGAGGAGAAAGGCAGCGCGATTGCGGCCGGGCTGGCGGCGCTGACCGCGGAGCGGCACAAGAAGTACGGCGACACGCTCTTCCACCTGGAGCCGAGCATCAAGGATTGTCCTGGCGGGCTGCGCGATGTCCACGTCTGCGGCTGGCTGACCAAGCTTGCGGCAGCCGCCAAGCCGGGGAGTGCCGACGGGGCCAACAGCGCGGCAACGGCCGCGGGAGACAACGAGGAGTTCCGGCAGGCAGTCAGGTTCCTGTCGACCGTGCGCTGTTTTCTGCATTACCGGCACGAGCGCGACGACAACACCCTGGACTGGCAGGCGCAGGACGCCGCCGCCAGAGAGCACGAGCGCAGGTCGACCGCGCGCGACGGCGAAGCCGACGCAGCCTACTGGATGCGCCTCTACTTCCGCCACGCGCGCGCCGTCGAACGACGCTTGATCCACATGCTGGAAGCGGTGCCGGCGAAGCAGAAGCCGGGGCGATGGTCGGTGGGCAAGGCCGGCTTCTTCAAGGGACGGCGGCGTCCGCAGCCTCCGCCCGCGGGCTTCCGCGTGGAGGGGGGAAGGGCCGTGCTGGGCGATGCGGCCGGCGCCGGGGGCGATCCGGCGCAGGACCCGGAGGTGGTGCTGCAACTGTTCGCCGAAATATCGCGCAGCGGATGCGCGCTCGACCGCAACAGCGAAGAACGGATGTCGCAGGCACTGCCTGTGCTTTCGACCCACCTGGAGGAAGGACCGGCGCTGTGGCGGAATCTGCGCGAGATCCTGCTGGGCCCCCATGCGGGCAACACCCTGCGTGCCATGCACACGCTGGGCATCCTGGAATTGCTGATCCCGGAGTTTCACGGCATCGATGCGCTGGTGATCCGCGACGCCTACCATCGCTACACCGTGGACGAGCACACCATGGTGCTGATCGACACCCTGCACGGCCTGGAGACGCCGCAGACCGGCCCGATGGGCGAGTGGGCGGCACGCTTCGGCGACATCCTGCGCGACGTCCAGCACCAGGCGCTGCTCTACCTGGGCGGGTTGATGCACGATACCGGCAAGGGCAGAAGCACCGACGATCACGCCCGCGAGAGCGCACGCATGGCGGAGAGCGTGGCCGGGAGGCTGGATCTGGATGTCTACGAAAGCGAACTGCTGCTGGGCCTGATCCGCAACCATCTGGAGATGTCCGCCGCGCTGCGCCGCGACATCTTCGATCTGGAAACGGTGCGGACCTTCGCGGGCAAGGTACAGACCCCCGAAGCCCTGCGCATGCTTACCCTGTTCACCTACGCCGACATTCAGGCGGTGCACCCCGATGCCCTGACCCCGTGGAAGGCGGAAAACCTGTGGCGGCTGTATCTGGCCACCGCGAATTACCTGGACCGCAGCGTGGACGACGAACGCGTGGGCGCACGTGTGGGCAAGGAGCTGGTGCTGCGCGTCACCGCCCTGCTGCCCGGCAGGAAGGCCGAGGTGGAGGCCTTTCTACAGGGCTTTCCGGAGCGCTACCTGCGCACCCACACCCCGGAGCAGGTGCGCCTGCACTTCGAAATGGCCGAACGGTTCGCCCAGGATCCGGTGCAGATCGAGTTCCAGTACTCCCCGGAAACCAGCGAGATCACCCTGGTTACTCCCGACCGTGCCCTCCTGTTTTCCGACCTGGCGGGCGCGCTGGCGGCGTGGGGAATGAACATCGTCACCGCCGATGCGTTTTCCAACCGTCAGGGCATCGTGGTCGATAACTTCCGCTTCACCGACCGCTTTCGCACGCTGGAGATGAACGCGTCGGAACATGCTGCCTTCGTGGCCAGCGTCCACGATGTGATGGCCAAAAAGGAGCCGGTGGAAAAGCTGCTGGCCGGTCGCCGCCGGGGACGCCGCGCCGCGCCCAAGATCGTGGTCCAGACGCGCGTGGATTTCGACGACGAGGCCTCGTCGCACAGCACGCTGCTGCAGGTGGTGGCGCAGGACATGCCCGGCTTGTTGCGCGCCATCAGCCTGGCGCTGGCCGGCCTGGGTTGCAACATAGAGGTGGCGCTGGTCGACACCGAGGGAGAGACCGCCATCGACGTCTTCTACATCACCCGCGACGGCGCCAAGCTGGAGTCCGACCGGCAGCGTGAGCTGAAGCAGAATCTGCTGAGCGCGATCGAAGCCAACGCCGGCGGACCAGCGGCGACCAGTTCGGCCGGTTCGGCCGGTTAGGAAACCGCATCCCCGCAATGGTGCTTACGGAGCCGGAGTCGCCTCCTCCGCCGCATAGCCGCGCTCCCTCATCCACTTGATCAGCATGTCCGTCCAGGGCCGCAACTGCGGATTGGCCGGCGCCAGCCCCGACCCATGCCCACCGTGCTGGAAGATATGGATCTCCGCCGGTACACCCGCCTTCACCAGCGCGGAATAGAACATGACGCTGTTCATGATGGGCACGGTGCGGTCATCCGTGGTGGAAAACAGAAAGGCTGGCGGTGTCTGCGCGGTGACGTGCAGCTCCGGCGACATCGCATCCATATCCGCCTGGGTCGGCGTATCGCCCAGTAAATATTGCCGCGATCCCTTGTGCACATACGGGTCTTCCATGGTGATTACCGGATACGACAGGATGAGAAAATCCGGGCGGCTGCTCTGCTGGTCGACGAGGTCGGCGGCCGCCGGGTTGCCAGCGTCAAACATCGTCCCCGCCGACGCGGTGAGATGGCCGCCCGCGGAGAATCCCCACATGCCGATGTGGTCCGGCGCAATCCCGTACTGCGCCGCATCCGCCCGCACCGTCCGGATCGCGCGCTGCGCATCGCCCAGCTCAATGGGCGAGTGATACTTCGGCCCCAGCCTGTACCGGAGCACAAACGCCGCCACCCCGTGTGCGTTCAGCCAGGACGCCACATCCGATCCCTCCTTCACCATCGACAGTTGCACATAGCTGCCGCCTGGCGCAATCACCACCGCCGTCCGGGTGGGATTCGACGCCGGAATAAAAGCCGCGATCGTCGGCGTATCCTCTTCGCTCGATCCCAGAGCGCCCGGAGCTCCATTTGGCCACAACGGCATCGGAGCCGGCAGATTGGATGGCCACGGGTACCCCCCGCTCATTCTTACCCCGGGCTGCGCGGCCGCCGGTGCCGCTGCAGGCACAACCTGCGCCTGCGCCAACCCCATCGCCGTCCACACAAATCCGCACGCTATCCACAAACTTCTATTCCGCATTCCCCCTCCAGTTTCTGAATCGACACAATCCTAACCGCTCGCCCCGCTCCTGGTCTCGCTGACTTTTGCAAAGATCGCGCCGTCAGGATCCCTTCAGCCGCTCGTCCAACCTCTCCTGAAACACCGCAAACCTGCTACTGCGCGGCACAGGCGTTGTCTCGATCGTCTGTCCCAGGCTCTGGCAAACGTCCTTCTCCGGTCCATAGGCCGGCCAAACCGGAAGCCCGCGAGTGTTCGGATTCCCCGTCTTCACAAAGCTCACCCAATACCCAAGAATCGCAGCCGAAAGCCGCGCGTCCTCCGGCGCATGAATCCAGCTCGTCCAGAACCGTTGGCTGACAAACATGCTCTCTTCGCTATGGAACGCTCCCAGCGGCGCAAAGGCTCCCTGGCCCACATAAGTGAAGTGATAGAGATAGGCCCGCTGCTGAACGCCTGCCATCTCACTCGCCAGCAGGCGCGCGCCAAAACCGAAATCGAAGTCCGTATCCATCGTGTTGAACACCGCCGTCGCCTCGCCGTCGGACTGCGCCGGATACGCCGCAAACACGCCTTCTGCATTCTCCTTGAGGCGGCGTTCCAGCCATTGCCGATACTCGGCGACCGTCCTGGGTCGATACGATTGTCCACTCACCAGCGGGCTGGCAAAGATCGACACCTCATTCTCATTGCTTCCCACCAGGACGGGGATCCGCATCTGCCGGCCATGTGCAAAGGCCGCAGCCGGTTGCTCGCGCAGGAACCAGCCGTCGACCGACGGTTCCAGGTCAACCTCCTGGTCCTTCGCCGCCGCCTCAAGCAGCGCGCCTGCCGGCATCGCCCGCAACGCCGCCAGCGACTGCTGATCCGATTGCCCATCGCCGGTTGCTCCGGCCTCTAATCTCCGCGCAAAATCCGCGCCATTCTTCTCCGCATCCTTCGCCGCCGGAAACACTGAATCCACGCACACACCGCTTTGCAGAATCGCCCCCTCAAACAATCCCGCGGCCAGGGGCGACGCCAGCAGATTGCACACATCGAGTGACCCCGAAGACGCTCCTGCCACCGTGACACGGTGCGGATCGCCGCCGAAGCGCGCGATATTACGCTTCACCCACTCCAGCGCCGCAACCTGGTCCAGTTGCCCATAGTTCCCGGACACATGCTGCGGCGACTCCGCCGACAACGCCGGATGCGCAAAGAACCCAAAGATGCCAAGGCGGTAGTTGATGCTCACCACAACCAACCCTTGGCGCGCAAGCGTCTCACCCAGCGGCGGCCATTCGGCAGAGCCCTCAACATTGCCGCCGCCATGAATCCACACCATCACCGGCAACCTGCGCGCAGGTCGCCCATCAGGAGTCCATACATTCAGGAGGAGGCACGCCTCGTCCGTCACCATCGCCGTCCGCCCCAGCATCTCGGGCAACCATGGACTCGGCCGCTGAGGACACGCCGGTCCATACGCCTTCGCGCTGCGCACGCCGTTCCATTTTTCCGGTGGCTGCGGCGGTCTCCAGCGCAGATTCCCAATCGGCGGCGCCGCGTACGGAATCCCAAGAAACGCCCCGCCCTGCGGCAGCGAGGCAATCGGAACCCCCTGGACTGCGCCGCTATCGATCGCGACCACAGGCGCGTGCGACGAAGCCGCTCCGCCCGCCAGAGCAAGCGCCATTAGCATCATCAGGGCAAGCAGTGGGCTCGCGCGAAAAAGGCGCTCACGATAAGTGTGACCCTCCTCGCGTCGCATCCTGTACCCTAACTTCCCGGAGCGAAGCACCGTACAAAGCTCGCCCCCGCATTGCTCCGCACCACCACCTCGCCCGCGCTCGCCGGCGTCACCACCGCCCGTCCGCGCAGCAACTCCACCGGTGCCGCGCCCGAGCACTCCACCAGGCCCGAGCCGCACAGCCCGACCAAACACCCCGCCTCTGCAATTGGGATGACCACTGCACGGCGCGCGTCGAGCTTGTACCGGTCCACCACGAAGTACTTCTGCGCGATGAGGCGCACAAATCCATCCATCGCCACGGGCTTCACCTTACCCGCCGCCGTCTCCAACTTCATCACCTGCAGTGCCTGCTCCACATGCAACTCGCGCGGGCGCCCATAGTCGTACATCCGGAAGGTGATGTCGCAGGTCTGCTGCGTCTCCAGAAAAACGACTCCGGGCCCAATCGCGTGCACCGTCCCGGCATCGACGAACACCATGTCGCCCGCCTGCACCGGGACCCACTGCAGCAACTCCTCGAGCGTTCCCGCCGCAATCGCTGCGCGCACCCCATCCGCCGTCGCGCCCTCGCGCAGTCCCAGGGCAATGGTCGCGCCGGGTTTCGCCTCCAGCACGTACCAGCACTCGGTTTTGCCGCGCGGCTGGCCCATCGCCTGCGCGTGCGCGTCATCCGGATGCACCTGCACCGACAGCTTGTCATTGGGAAACAGCAGCTTGACCAGCAGCGGAAACTCCGGGGCGCCGATCTGATCCGGCGCACCCAGCAGCGCCTCGCCTGCCTCCGCCGTCACGGTCGCCAGCGCCTGCCCTGCCATCGCGCCGGTCTCGACCACGCATTGCGGTCCGGTGAGCCAGGCTTCTCCCACCGGCTCGGCGGTGCCGGTCGCCGCGTACCACGGCCGCAAATCCTTCCGTCCCCACGGCCGCGGACTGAACCACGGCGCCAGCCGGAACGGCCCCAATCCCTTCCCGTCCATCCAACCTCTCAGTCGTCACTCAGAACGCTTGTCACTCTGACCCTGAGCATCGCGAAGGGGAAGAATCCCCGCATTTGTCTTCTGCTCATGGGAATTCTACCCGCTGCACCGCTTCAGTCGTCGTCATCGTCCTTCTTGGCCCCCTTCTGTTTCTGCGTCAACTGCGCCGGCACCGGCTTCGAGCCCATCGCGTCCCGCCACAGAATCACGTTCAGCTTGCCAGCGTCGGCGCGGTCCGCATGGCTGAAGTCCATTTTCGCCGACTCCTTTGCGCCCACCGCCCTGGGGCCGTTGGCCGTGTAGATGAGCCCATTGTCGCGATTCTCCCAGTCTGCCGCAAATGGCTTCTGGTCGCCCGGCCCGCTGAACATCGAACCCAGCAGCGGTGCCAGTGCATCGTTATTATTCATCGGCGGGAGCCCCAGCAGCGACTCCATGGTCCGAACCACGCTCACCGTTGTGTAGAAGCGGCTGTCCACAAATGCCGCGCCAGAAGCGGCGCGGGGAGCGTACTTGCTGATGATCAGGGCCACGCTGCGATGCGCGTCCACGTGGTCGGCCCCGTTCTGCGCATCGTCCTCCAGGATGAAGATCGCCGTATCGTTCCAGAACGCCGAGTGCGACACCGCCTCCACCAGCCTGCCCACCGCCAAGTCGTTGTCCGCCACCGACGACTTCGGCGACGGCCCGCCCTCCACCGTCCCTGCGGTGTGGTCATCCGGCAGCCGGATGGTGATGTAGTTCGGCATGGTGTCTGTGCCCGCCGCACGGTCGGCGACCCACCCCTGAAAGTGCCGCAGGAAAACATTCAGCCGAATCTGGTCCGGCACGCGCAGGTTGAAGTCCGGAGACTCCGCGGCAAAGTGCCCCACCAGCTCCGGCTTGGTCGCCACATTTCTCGCCAGCAGCGGAATCGGCCACGGCCACCGGTTCACCCCGCCACCCCATTCCGCGGGAATCTCCTCGCCCGGCTGGATCGCGCTCCGCGGACAAGCTGCCCCTGGCAGCAGCGTCCCCTCCTGCGAACTCTCGCTCGCCTTCACGCTGCAGAACGTGGACGAGATGTATTCGCCGAAGTTGTAATGCGTCCTGCCGTGTGCGTCCGCATTGCCCCACATATATCCGCTCGAAGGCTCGACAATGTCCGCAATCTTCTGCTGGATGGGATACCCGTTCGCCACCACCCCTTCGTAGTCATATGTCCGCTGCCTGCTGCGATAGTTCTGCTGCCAGGTTTTCTCCAGGTAATCCGTCCCGATCGCCGCATTCGACCACACATGCCCGTTGCCCGAGATCTCACCCGAATCGAAGAAGTTGTCCAGCACGCCAAACTGCAGCGCCAGCTGGTGCTGGTTCGGGGTGACGCTTTCGCCATACATGGCCAAGCTCGCGTCGCCGTTGCCCACCGGCTTCCCATTCTGCTGCAGGTCGCCGAAGAGCTGGTCGTAGGTCCGGTTCTCCTTGATGACGTAAATCACATGCTTGATTGGATCGGCCTCGCCTGCAAACGCAATCGCCTCCGCCGCCGCCTTCATCCGGTTCGACTCCAACACCTCCGCCGTCGCCGCCTTCAGGTCCACGCCATCCACATCGATCGCCGCCAGCGACCCATACAACAGCGTCGCAATAAAGCTGAAGTTTCGCTTCAACCGCGCATCGGTGGACCCCTCCACCTGCCGCTGGGCAAAGTTGTTCGGCCCCGTCCCGTGGCCCTTCGCGGTCGCCACATACAGCTTGCCGCCCGCCATGGTCATCGCGGTGGGCATCCACTCCGTGGGAATAAACCCGTCCGGCTCGGCGAATCCATCCTTCACCGTCGCCTTCGTCAGCTTGGCTGTATCGATCACCGCGACAGCGTCGGACCCCATATTCGCCGCGTATAGCCTGCTACCGTCCGCGCTCAGCGCCAGGGCGTCCGGCTCCGCGCCAAAGTAGCTCTGCCCCGGCAGCCGCGTATCGAAATACCCCTTCACCGCAAACCGCGCCCCAGACCCGGGTGCCCCATGTCTGGCAGTCTCATCGCCAGACGTGGGATTGCCGCCACTAATGTCCACCACAGCCACCGCATCCCGATTCGCGAGCGCCACGTACAGCGTCTTCCCATCCGGCGAAATCTCCAGCGCGCACGGGTGCGTCCCCGGTTTCACCGGATCGCTCGGCTTCAGCAACGCCAACTTCCGCCCCACCGTCCCCTTCTTCAGATCGAGTTCGACCACCTCGCTCGCGTTCCAAAGCGCCACGTAGGCCAGCGTCTGGTCCTTCGAGACCGCCAGCGCAATCGGATATGTGCCCGGCACCGCATCGCTCTCCGAAAGGTCGAACCGTGTCACAATTCGCCCTGTCACCGCATCCATCAGCAACACATCATCCGCGAGATTGTTCGCCACCAGCAGTTGCTCGCCCTTACCCGGCATGTTCTGCCCAACATTCCTTCCCACTTCAGGCATCTCTTGCACCACCGCAATCGCCGCCGGAAACGGCACTCCCATCGCGCCATCCACGCCGCCGATCAGCTCCGTCTTTCTCCCCGGCGCCAGCTTCTGTAACGGAATTGGGATCAATCTCTGCGGCGTAATCTTCCCATCCGCAAACCCGTAAACCGCGATGCCGTTCCCCGTATTTGCCTTGCCGTCCCCCCCCGGATCAGTCAGCGACGCCATGCTCGCGTACACGTGCTTGCCGTCCGCGCTGAAGGCCAGTCCCGAGTAAAGCGTCTGCTTGTCGGTCGTCGCGGTCCGGTCGTCGGGGAAATCCGTCAGCTTCCCCGTCCGCGTATCCATCACCGCCAGGCTCTGCCGATAGCGCGACTCGTACGTTCCATACCCGGCATTCACCGTCACCACGTAGCGCCCATCCGGAGACACCGCGACCGACAGCGGCAGCGAGTTCAGCCGCTGCGGATTCCCGGGCACGGCACCCAACTCCTTGCTGGACGGCAGCTGTATGCGCGCCGCCGCCTGCCCCCACAATCCCCCACTCGCCAGCAGCATCGCTCCCAAAATCCCTGCAATCAGTCCCGGATTCCGCATAGCACCAACACTCATCGTGGCCCCAATTCCCAAAAAACACGTCCTGCACCACCCTAACAAAACGGGGCCATTCGACGATTACAAAAGTCTTACAGCCGGCCACCCGGCGATTACAAAAGTCTTACAGCAGGCCGCGTCAGGCCCTGCTAGCGTTGAAATACCGGGCCAGCCACCCGAGCACGTATCCCGAAAACATACATTTGAGGCGAAACGAGACCCTATGCCCCCGACTCTCGAAGCAACCGAAACCCAGACCCAAACGCCAGCCGGCCGCAGCGCCGCCACTGCCGCGCCCATTACTCCGGCAAGCGTCGAACACGCGCGCGAGCTCGCCGCTGAAGTGGCCCGCAAGGTGAAGCAGGACCTGCGCATGGGGCGGGAGCACCAGGACGGCCGCATCAACTGGATCACCGCCATCGTCATGGGCCTGTTCCATGTCGGCGCCGTCGCCGCGCTGTTTTGCTTCTCCTGGACCCACCTGGCGGTGGCCTGCGTCACCTATTTCTTCGCCATCAACGTGGGCATCGGCATGGCCTACCATCGCCTGCTCACGCATCGCGGCTACCGCACGCCCAAGTGGCTGGAGTACTTCGTCACCGCCTGCGGCACCATGGCGCTGGAAGGCGGACCCATCTTCTGGGTCGCCACTCACCGCGTCCACCATCAGAACTCCGACCACGACGGCGACCCGCACACCCCGCACGACGGCGCCTGGTGGGCCCACGCGGGATGGATTATCTCCGGCCGCGCCCTCCACTCCGAGACCGCGCTGCTGGGCCGTTACGCTCCGGACCTTACCCGCGATCGCGGCCATGTGTGGCTGAGCAAATTCCACTGGGTCCCGCTGACCGTGGCCGGCTTGCTGCAACTGGCCCTGGGCGCTGCGCTGGCACCGGCCGGCAGCCGCATACTGGGCGCCGTCACCATGGTTCTTTGGGGAACCTTCCTGCGCGTCGTGGTCGGCCTGCATGCCACCTGGCTGGTGAACTCCGCCACCCACATGTTCGGCTCGCGGCGCTTTGAGACCAAGGACGACTCCCGCAACTCCTGGTGGGTGGCGCTGCTGACCGGCGGCGAAGGCTGGCACANNTGGCACAACAACCACCACGCCCACCCCGTCAGCGCGCGCCATGGCCTCACCTGGTATGAGTTCGACATCAACTACTACGGTATCTGGGTGCTCTCCAAGCTCGGCCTGGCAAAAAGAGTCCAGGTGGCGAAGTTCGACCCTAAGAACCCAAAGCCTGCCGGCGTTCTGTAACCCACAACCTGGGCGCTTGTCATTCTGCCCCTGAGCTTGCGAAGGGGAAGAATCCCCGCATTTGCTCGTGGTGCCACAACATCAAAAGGCCGTCATCGCACTCCGATGGCGGCCTTCCTGCACTACTTGGTGGGGGCGACTTCCGCAGGCGATTCGCCGTGCTGTTCTGCCGCTTTGCGGGACTCTTCGAAGGCGCGGGTGGAGTGTTCGTGAGCCTGACGGGACAGCTCGTGGGCGGTGACGCTGCCCTGGCCATGCGAGGCTGCGGCGGCGGAGTGGGCATGGGCCGCAAGGTTATGGTACTCGGCGGCTCGGTCGTGGGGGCTCTGGGGCATTACAGTTCTCCTTTCCAGTTGGATGCAAACGGCAAACACGCGAACCCCGAATCGTTCCGGGGCTCGCGTAGGTCGCATACTCGCAGAGTATTGAAGTTTACCGGGTGGCTTCGAAGAGGAACCAGGCGCGGCGCTCGGCTTCGTCGATCCAGACCTCGATCAGGCTGGTGGTCGCGTAATCATCCGCCTTGTCGGCGACTTCGTGCGCGGCGCGAAGACTTTCCACCAGAGACTTATTGTCCTTGTGGAGTTCGCGCAGCATGTCAGTGGCTTCGACAAACTCGGCGTCGTTATCGGCGATTCGCTGCAGGCGGGCAATGTGGCCGACGGAGCGGATAGTGGTACCGCCGATTTTGCGCACACGCTCGGCAATGGCGTCGCTGATCGCGAAGATATGGTCGGACTGCTCGTCCAGCATCAGGTGGTAGTCGCGGAAGTGCGGTCCGCTCATGTGCCAGTGGAAGTTCTTGGTCTTGAGATAGAGAGCAAAGACATCGGCCAGTACGGCGTTGAGAACGCTGGAAAGATTCTGGACGTCTTCGCTGGAAAAGTCGTCGGGAGTGCGGAGTTTGGGGGCGATCTTTTCTTTTGCGACGGAAAGAGTGGGCATGGGTGGCTCCTTTGATTGGGGACGGTGCCTTGCGTCCTGGAATGGGTGCGCCTTATGCGTCCCGGTCAAGGAATAGGATGTTTGTTCGGCGGCGAAGGGTGCCAGTGATTCTGAAGTTTCGATCGCGCAATGAGATGAAAAAGCGGCTCGTCCGTGGAGGAGGAGCCGCTTCGGTAAAAAGATGGATACAAGGAGGTGAGTTAGCGCGCCATCCAGCCGCCATCGACGACCAGCACGTGTCCGGTGATGTAATCGGCAGCGGCGGAGGCAAGGAATACGGCAGTTCCGGCAACGTCGGTGGCTTCGCCCCAGCGTCCGGCGGGGATGCGGTCGAGGATCGCCTTGCTGCGTTCTGGGTCGGCGCGAAGCTGCGCAGTGTTGTTCGTTGCGATGTAGCCGGGGGCGATGGCGTTCACCTGGATTCCCTTGACGGCCCACTCGTTGGCGAGCGCCTTGGTGATCTGCGCGACGGCGCCCTTGGCCGCGGCGTAGGAGGGCACGCGGATGCCGCCCTGGAAACTGAGCAGCGAGGCGATCGAGATGATCTTGCCGGGGGCGTTGCGGGAGATCATGTCGCGGCCGGCGAGCTGCGAGAGCTGGAAGACGGCGGTCTCGTTGATCTGGATGACCTTCAGCCAGTCGGCGAGAGGCACGTTGACGGCGTCTTCGCGCAGGATGATGCCGGCGTTGTTGACCAGGATGTCGACGCGGCCGAACTTGGCGAGCACCTGCTTGAAGAGAGCTTCAGGAGCGGCGGTGTCGGAGAGGTCGGCGGCGAATGCGGCTGCCTTGCCGCCGGCGGCTTCGATGGTGGCGACGGTTTCCGCGGGAGGGCGAATGTCGTGGGTGGCGACGGCGGCGCCGGCCTGGGCCAGAGCAATGGAGATGGCCGCGCCCATGCCTCCGGCCGAGCCGGTGACCAGCGCGATCTTGTTGTCGAGACGGAAAGTATCAAGGATGTTTGGCATATGGGGTAACTTTACTCCGGCATTGGCGGGGCGGGCAAACGCGCGCGGTGGCGTGCGCTGTTCGGAGGGCGAGCGATGCGCGTCATGCATGTCCGCTACAATGGTTGGCGGCGTCCCGCGACAGCGTGATTGTGTTCCGGGACAAGAAGGAGACCCATGAAACTGGTACAGATGGCCGATGCCGTGCGCTATGCGCGGATGACGAGCGCGGAGCTGCGCGAGACGTTTCTGCTGGAAGGCATGTTCAACCCGGGGAAGATTGAGTATGCGTACGTGGACCTGGACCGCACGGTGATTGGATCGGCTGTGCCGACGGGCGCGGCGCTGACCCTGGAGACGCAGCCGGAGCTGCGCGCGGAGTACTTTCTGGAGCGGCGCGAGCTGGGCGTGTTGAATGTAGGCGGGGCGGGAACGGTTGCGGTTGATGGCAAGACCTTCGAACTGGACAAGCTGGACTGCCTGTATGTGGGACGCGGGAGCAAGTCAGTCACGTTTGCCAGCAAGACTGCCGGCGCGCCGGCGTGCTTCTACCTGCTCAGCTATCCGGCGCACGCGGAGTATCCGACCAGGATGGTGAAGCGCGCCGAGCTCAAGGGAACAGAGTTGGGGTCGACCGAGACCTGCAACAAGCGGACGATTTACAAGGCGATCCACCTGGAGGGCATCCGCAGTTGCCAGTTGGTGATGGGCTTTACCCTGCTGGCGCCGGGAAGCAACTGGAACA
>PLUT01000093.1 GCA_003162875.1 Granulicella sp. | reverse complement strand
CCAGCGGATGCCCCAGCGCAATCGCACCGCCATTCACGTTCACCTTCGCCGGATCGATCCCCAGCACCTTCATCACCGCCAGCGCCTGCGCCGCAAAGGCCTCGTTCAGCTCAATCAGGCCAATGTCATCGAGCGCCAGGCCAGCCATCTTCAGCGCCTTCGGCACCGCGAACACCGGCCCGATCCCCATCTCCTCCGGGTCGCACCCCGCCGTCGCAAACGCAATCAGTCGCCCCATCGCCGGCACGCCCAACTGCGCTGCCCGCTCCGCCGACATCACCACCGCAGCCGCGGCGCCATCCGACATCTGCGATGCATTCCCCGCCGTTACCGTGCCCTTAGCGTGGAACACCGGCTTCAGCTTCGCCAGCGCTTCCAGCGACGTATCCGCACGCGGCCCTTCGTCCATCTTGAAAACCGACTCCACTGCCTTGGCGTTGCCCTTCGCGCCGGGCGTCAGAATCATATTCGTAACCGGAACAGGCACAATCTCCTCCGCGAACCACTCCGCCGCGATTGCCGCCACCGCGTTCCGGTGCGACCGCAGGGAGAACTCATCGGCCTGCTCGCGCGTGATGCCGTAGTGCTTCGCCAGTCGCTCCGCCGTCAATCCCATCGACAAGTACGACCCCGGGTAATTCTCCACCAGCCACGGGTTCACCGACGGCTTGTTGCCGCCCATGGGCACGAACGACATCGACTCCACGCCGCCCGCCAGTATTGCCTGGGGCCAGCCCGCTTCCGCACCGCCGCCGCGAATCCGATCAACCGCCATTGCAATCGACTGCAGGCCCGACGAGCAAAAGCGGTTGATCGTCATCGCCGAGCACTCCACCGGCAGCCCCGCGCGAAAGCTTGCCACCCGCGCAACATTCAGCCCCTGTTCCGCCTCCGGCATCGCGCAGCCCAGGATCACATCCTCGATCTCCAGGCGGTCAAGCTGCGGCACCCGCTCCAGCGCGCCGTTGATCGCATAGGCCGCCAGGTCGTCCGGTCGCACCGCCCGCAGCGCTCCGCGCGGCGCCTTGCCGATTGCCGTTCGCACCGACGAAGCAATAATGACGTCCCTCATGAGCCTCACCAACTAGCAACTAACAACTAGCAACTGTCTTCTCAGTTCCTCAATGGCTTGCCCGTCTTCAACGTAAACGCAATCCGTTCCTGCGTCTTCTTCTCGCCGCACAGCGACAGAAACGCCTCCCGCTCCAAATCCAGCAGGTATTGTTCACTCACCAAAGTCCCCGGCGCCAGTTTGCCGCCGCACAGCGCATACGCGGCCCAGTTCGCCACCTTCACGTCGTGGTCGCTGATGAACTCGCCCTCGCGCATCATCCATACGCCGAGCTTCAGCGTCGCCAGCACATTTTCGCCCGGCGCAGGTATGTCCGTGCGCGGCAGTGTCGCTGCGTAGCCCGCGTCGGCCATCGCCCGTGCCCGCGCACCGGCATCCGTCAGCAGCCGCGCGCGGTTCATCGTAATCGAGTCGGCCTCGCGCAGGAAGCCCAGTGCCCGCGCCTCCGCGGCCGACGTGGAAACCTTCGCCATGGCAATCGTTTCGAAGTTCATCTTCAGCGCGGCAAACACCGCCGCCTCATCGCCGCGCGCACCGGCCGGCCCGCATGCGAGCGAGCGCAGCAGCATCTCCTTGCAACCTCCGCCCGCCGGAATCAGACCCACC
The DNA here is from genome assembly GCA_003162875.1 of Granulicella sp. GTDB lineage: Bacteria > Acidobacteriota > Terriglobia > Terriglobales > Acidobacteriaceae > Edaphobacter. The sequence continues at coordinate 19,909 of PLUT01000093.1, read as the reverse complement.
CCGGACTCAACCAGCCCCATGTACAGCTCGGCGTGCGCATAACGCGCAGCCGCATGTAGCGCGATCTCCACTCCGCCGCCCAGGCACATCCCATACGGCGCAACCACCACCGGACGCGGGCAGAATTTGATTGTCTGGGTCATGTTCTGGAATGCGCGCACCGCCAGCTCAATCTCATCCCACTCGCCATCCTGCATCGTCAGCAGCAGCTGCATCAGGTTCGCACCGACGGAGAAGTTCGCCCCATCGCCGGTGATGACGAACGCCTCAAAGTCCGCGACCTGCCGGCTCGCGGGCTTCAGCGTTTGCGTAATCAGCGAGACGATGTCGTCGCCCAGCGCGTTCATCTTCGAGTGCAGCTCGATCGCCGCGACGCCATTGCCCAGGTCGATCACGGACGCGCCCGCGTTCTTCCGCACCACGCCCCGCGCCTTCTTGATCGTCGTCAGGCTGGCTATTCCCTCCGCTGCAATCACCGGCTTGTACACGCCGCTCGCCGGATCGAAGTAGAGCCGCCCCGACGCCACCGACGGATCGTCCCTGTACCAGCTGGCTTCTCCTCCGGCTGAGGGCTCCGCCGCCAGCAGCCTCTCCACATTCGCCGCAACCGGTGCCGCGAGCGCGCGCATCTTTTCCGTCGTCGCCCGCACACCCGCCGCGTCGAACATCTCGAACGGCCCAAGCTCCCAATTGAAGCCCGTCTTCATCGCTTCATCGATCGCAACAATCGAGTCGGCGATCGGGTTCGGCATGGGCGGCACGCGGTTTGCCGCGTAGTTGAAGAGTTCGGTTAGCAGCGGCCAGTAGAACGCCAGGGCCTTGTCCTTCTTCGCGTCTTTTCCCACTGCCGCGGCGCTATGCAGCAGTTGCGGAATGCGCGCCGCCGCCGGCTCAATGTTTTTCGCCATCTCCAGGGCAGGGAACTTCGGCCGCTCGCTGGGCCGGTACTCGAGCGTCTTCCAGTCCAGCGCCAAACGCACATCGCGCCCCTGCTCATCCTTGCCGGCCTTCTTGTAGAACCCCTGCTGCGTTTTGTCGCCAAGCCACTTGCGCTCCAGCATCCCCACCGCAAACTGCGGCAGCCCCACCGCCGCGCGCTCATCGCCGATCCCTTCTGCCTGCGCCGCAAAATTCTCCGCCACGTGCGCCAGGATGTCCACGCCGACCAGGTCACCCAGCCGGAACGTCCCCGTCTTCGGCCAGCCCAGCGCCGTGCCGGTCAGCACGTCGACCTCCTCCACGGTGAGCCCCTGCTCCATCATCAGGCGCATCGCATTCAGCATCTGAAATGTGCCGATGCGGTTGGCAATGAAGTTGGGCGTGTCGTTCGCGCGCACCACCGTCTTGCCTAGCCGTTTGTCGCAAAACTCCGCAACCGCCGCCAGGTCCGCCGCGTCGGTCTCCGGCGTCGCAATCATCTCCAGCAGCCGCATGTAGCGCGGCGGATTGAAAAAATGCGTGCCGAACCAGTGCCGGCGAAGGTCCTCGGGCATCCCTGCCACAATGCTGGCAACTGGCAGGCCCGATGTGTTTGTAGTAACGATGGTGCCGGGCGTGCGGTGCTGCTCCGCCTTCGCCAGCAGTGCGCGCTTGATCTCCAGATTCTCCGCCACCGCCTCGACGATCCAGTCGCACTCGGCGATCCGCTCCAGGTCATCGTCGAAGTTGCCCGGCGTGATCAACCGCGCCGAATCCACCGTGTAGAACGCCGCCGGCTTGGCCTTCTTCAGACCGTCCAGCGCGGTCAACGCAAGCTTGTTCCGTGCCGCCGCACCGGCATCTGCGGGCGTTCCCGGCGGCACCATGTCCAGCAGCACTATGGGCACTCCGGCGTTGGCGATATGCGCGGCGATGCGCGAGCCCATTGTCCCCGCGCCCAGCACCGCGACTTTGCGTATCTGTTTCATTGGCGCCGCCGCTCGTGTCGGCGCGCCGGCTGCGGAACCTGCCGGCCCGATCCGGTGGTACGGGATGCGGCCTCATCTGCGTTCATGGGCGTCGCTCCCCAGCGTGCAAAAACCGTTAGACGCATGAAGACTATGGAACGGCCATGCCTTCGTCAAGTGGAGTTGACGGGAAGGACATCGGCCCGGTAATCGGCCCACAATCGCGCAGCGACGCGGTATGGTTAAGATTCCAGTGACGTTTCATGAGTCTGCGGCGGACCCGGGCGCCTGATCCGCGCGCGACGCGGACTGGAGAAATGCGGTAGCCTGATTCCGTTGCAGGAGGTTTTTTCGTGCGAATAAGTCGTCTGGTCGCCATAACACTGGCGTTTGGTTTGGCCGCGGGAGTTGCGGCGCGGGCGCAGGACTCCGGCAGCCTCGCGCAGTACCTCGCCGGCTTCGAAAAGAAGACGACCGTGAAGGTGCTGCCCAACGGTCTCACCCTGGTTGTCTGCGAGCGGCCGGAGGCGCCGGTCTTCAGCTACTACACGCTGGTCGACGCCGGTTCGGCCGACGATCCCGGTGGCGAGAGCGGCCTCGCCCATATGTTCGAGCACATGGCCTTCAAGGGCACTGAGCAGATTGGCACCGCCAACTACCCCGCGGAGAAGATCGCGCTGGCCAAGGTCGAGAGCGCTTACGCCGCCTACGACGCCGAGTATCGTAAGCGTGTTGGCCAGGATCCAGCCAGGCTCGCGCAGCTTGAGAAGGTCTTCGAGGACGCACAGGACGCCGCCGAAAAATTCGTCATCCCGAATCAGTTTTCGATCATTGCCGAAGAGAACGGCCAGGTCGGCATGAATGCGGCAACCGAGGAGGACGCGACCGAATTCTTCTGGAGCATGCCCTCGAACCGGCTGGAGCTGTGGGCCTATATGGAAAGCGCCCGCATCAATCACCCGGTCTACCGCGAGTTCTACAAGGAGCGCGACGTGGTGCAAGAGGAGCGCCGCATGCGCACCGACTCCAACCCTATCGGCGCAATGGTGGAGCAGTTTCTGGCCACCGCTTACATAGCGCATCACTACCGTGTGCCCGCCGTTGGCTGGGAGAGCGAGATCAGCCAGGTCTCCGCCACCGAGGCCGACGCCTTCCACAAGAAATACTATGTGCCGTCGAACCTCGTGATTGCGGTCGTCGGCGACGTGAAGGCCGCCGACGCCATGCCCATGCTGACCAAGTACTTTGGCGCGATCCCCGCAGGTCCCATGCCGGAGCCGATGACTACCGTCGAGCCGCCCCAGTTTGCCGAGAAAACGGTGATCATACGCGAACCGACCCAGCCTTCTTACCTCGAAGGCTATCACCGGCCCGACTACCGCGACCCCGACGATTCGGTCTACGACGCCATCTCCGACATTCTCTCCAACGGCCGCACCGCGCGGCTGTACAAGAGCCTGGTCCGCGACCAGAAGATCGCTGCAGACGCCGAGGGATTCACCGGATTCCCCGGACAGAAGTATCCCGGGCTGTTCGCGTTCTTCGCAATCCCAGTGCCCGGACATACGCCCGAGCAGATGCGCGAAGCCATCCACAAGGAGATCGACAAGCTGAAGAACACCGACGTCAGCGACGAGGAGCTTCAGATGTTCAAGACCCGCGCCCGCGCCGACCTGCTGCGCGGCCTCGCCGACAACGAAGGGCTTGCGCATGCGCTTGCCGAATACCAGACCCGATACGGCGACTGGCGCGAACTCTTCCGCGAACTGGATCGGGTCGACAAGGTCAGCAAAGCGGACGTGCGCCGCGTGGCCAACAAGGTCTTCGTCGCCAGCAACCTCACCAGCGCGCGCATTGAGTTCACCCCTCCTGCGCAACCACAGACACCGGATGCCGGAGGTGCGAATTGACATACCCGGCGAGCAACACCCTGAAAACGCAACCCGCCGATACAGCACATGCCAGAGCCCATGCCGCTGCCCGAACACCGGCCATCACCCTGAGAATATGTCTCTCGCTCGCGATCGCTGCGTGCACGTTGCTGCCCGCTGGTCTATCCAGCCAGGCCCAGACCGCTCCGCCCGCGGCAAAGGCATCTGCTTCCGCCCCGGCATCGGCGCAGGCCAGCCCCTGGACGAAGATTCCGATCCCGCCGCTGCATGCATTCAAGCCGCAACAGCCGAAGCGCATTGAGCTGGCAAACGGCCTCGTCATCTTCCTCCAGGAAGACCATGAGCTTCCTTTCATCGATGGAACCATCGTGATCCGTGGCGGAAGCCGCGACGAGCCCGCCGCCAAGACCGGCCTGGTCTCGCTCTACGGCGAGGCCTGGCGCACCAGTGGCAGCGCCGGCAAGTCCGGTGACCTACTCGACGCCGAACTTGCAGAGAAGGCGGCCAGCATCGAGACCGGGGGCGGTTCGGCCACCACGTCGGTCGAGTGGGGAAGCCTGAAGCAGGACTTCGACACGGTCTTCGACGAGGCCGTCGATCTTCTCCTTCACCCCGCGTTCAAGGCGGACAAACTCGCCCTCGCTCAGCGCGGTCTGGACACCGTCATCTCGCGCCGCAACGATCAACCCGACTCGATCGCCGGCCGCGAGTCTAACCAGCTCGTCTACGGCAAGAACAGCCCATACGCGCGCGAGGCCGAGTACGCCACCGTGGCCGCGGTCACGCTGGACGACCTGAAAGCCTGGCACGACCGCACCGTCATTCCCAACGGCATCATCGTTTCCGTCGAAGGCGACTTCGACAGCGCTGCGATGGAGGCCAAGCTGCGCAAGGCCTTTGAGCCGCTTGCACGCGGGACGGCGCTTGAGCAGGTGAAGGCCGATTTCCCCGGACCCAAACCGGGAATCTACTTCGCCGACAAGGAAGGCATAGACCAGTCCACCGTGGAAATCGTCGGGCTCGGCACCGAGCGCAGCAACCCCGACTTTTACGCCCTCAGCGTGATGAACGAGGTCTTCTCCGGCGGCGTCTTTGGCAACCGCCTCGTCCAGTACGTGCGTACCGAGCTTCACCTCGCCTACGACGTCGGCGGCAGCTTCGGCGCGCTCTACGACCACCCCGGCGTCTTCCGCACCGTGGTTGGCACCCAGAGCGCGACCACCGTAAAGGCCACCAATGCCGTTCTCGAAGAGATCGGCCGCCTCAAGACCGTCCCGCCAACGCCCGCCGAGATGCGCAAGGCCAAGGACCAGGTGATGAACTCCTTCATCTTCAACTACGACACGCCGGAGAAGACGCTGAGCGAGCAGGTTACCCTGGCTTTTTACGGCTATCCGCCGGACTACCTGGAAAAATACAAGGACGGCATCGAGCGCGTCACCGCGGCCGACGTAAGCCGCGTGGCCAACAAGTACATCGACGTGTCCAAGCTGGCCATCCTCGTCGTCGGCAATAAACCGCAGATCCAGCCGCCGCTGTCTACCCTGGGCAAAGTCACCGATCTCGACATCGCCATTCCACCGCCGCCCGGCAAGCCTGCGCAGTGAGCGCTAGTATTCGTCGAGAACCTTGAAGATGTCGGAGATTGCAAGGAGAACCGGCGTCTCCGGAACTCGCAGGTCGCCCGCGGTCTGCTCCACCATCGTTGTACCGGCGCAGATCGATACGCTGCGCGAAGCAGGATCGACGATCCAAACCTGCGGTACTCCCATCTCCAGAAAGTCGCGCACACGCTCCCGCGTTCGCAGCATAGTGTCTTCCGGAGAGAGTATTTCTATGCAAAGCAGCGGCGTCTGCGTCACGATCTGCTCTCTGGGAGCGCTCTTACGCAAGACACAAACATCGGGAACCCGGAATCGGCTCGGGCTCACCTGTACCCGCAGCTCGGGACGTGCGGTGACGTGGGCGGCGTTTTCCGGCAGGCAAAGCAGATAAGCAAATCGCATCTGAAGATCGGCGTGATCGCGTTCCCCCAAATTCCTCTCCCGTATCTCCCCGTCCACGTAGTCGCGGTCGGGGCGATAACTCTTGCGAAGATACTCAGTGACCGGAACAACGGTGCTCGTCGCCATCGGAACCTCGCTTGCTATCAATTATGCTCCCACCCTCCAATGGAGCCAACACCGTTCTCGTGAGAAGATAGCGGGCATGGAAGCAACAGGTTTCGCAGTAGCTATCATGGCCGCGGGCAAAGGCACGCGGCTGAACAGCAAGCGCCCCAAAGTGCTGCACCAGGTGGGTGGCCGCGCCCTTCTGCTGCACGTCATCGCAGCGGCAAAGACGCTGGTCCCGGCAGACCGCATTTACTGCATCATTGGCCACCAGGCCGATCGCGTCCGCGCCGCAGCCGAGGCCACCGGCGTTAGGTTCGTTTTGCAGGAGGTCCAGCTCGGCACCGGCCACGCCATGCAGGAGCTTAAAGCCTACCTGGAGGCTCGCGCGAAGAGCCCCCGCGTCGGCTACTTTGTTCTCCCGGAGCCGCGGAGTGCCGCCAGCCAAGCCAAGCACCGGGAACTCAGCGAGTGGCTGGAGACCGCGGGGCTTCCAATCCCGAAGCATCTCCTCGTGCTCTCCGGCGATGTCCCGCTCATACAGCCGGAAACGCTCGCGTCGCTCTGCGACCTGCACCTCGCCGAGCGCGCAGCCATGACCATCCTCACCGCCGTCCCGCAGGATCCCACCGGTTACGGCCGCGTCTTCCGCACCGCTCCCGGATCGCCCGAAGTGACAGCGATCATCGAGCAGAAGGCGCTCACGCCGGCGCAACTCGCCGCCCCCGAGATCAACTCCGGTATCTACTGCTTCGAAACCCAGGCGCTTTTCGAGAAGCTCGATCGGCTCTCCGCCGACAACGCTCACGGTGAGTTCTACCTCACCGACGTCGCCGCGATGCTGGTCGCCGACGGCCGCCGCGTGGTTGCCCTCCAGGCCGGCAGCGTCAACCAGGTCCTCGGCGCCAACACCATCGCCGAAATGATGCATCTCGACCACGCTATCCGTATTTCCGTCGCCGAACGCCTGATGGCACAGGGCGTTTCCATCTTCCGGCCCGAAACGTGCATCATCGACGCCGAGGTCACGGTCGGTGCGGACACCGTCATCGAGCCGTACGTGCAGTTGCTCGGCGTCACCCGCATCGGCTCCGACTGCCGCGTGCGCTCGTACTCGGTCGTGCAGGATTCCGTCCTCGGCGATGGGGTCACCATCCGCAACGGGTGCATCCTCGACGGCGCGGAAGTCGGCGACGGCGCGGTGATTGGACCCTACGCGCATCTCCGCCCCGAAAGCCGCATCGGCGAGCAGGCGCACGTCGGCAATTTTTGCGAGACCAAGAAAACCACTCTGGGGCGCGGCTCCAAGGCCAACCATCTCACCTATCTCGGCGATGCCATCATCGGCGACGGCGTAAACGTCGGCGCGGGCGTCATCACCTGCAACTACGACGGTGTGCACAAGCACACCACCACCATTGGCGACGGAGTGTTCGTCGGCTCGGATTCCACCCTGGTTGCGCCCATCAGCATCGGCAAGGGCGCGTACATTGGCGCAGGCTCCTGCATCACCCATCCCGTTCCCGCGGACGCGCTCGCCATCGGCCGCGCGCAGCAGGTGACCAAAGAAGGTTGGGCCGCCGCCCGCCGCGCCGCCACCAAGAAGACCTAGCCGGCGTCGCCATGCTCTGGTTGCCGTCGCTACTTCACCACCACCGCCAACGCCAGCCCATCCCACTTCTTCGTTCCCACGGTCTGGATCGCCGCGGAGGAGAGCCTCGGCTCCGCGGCCAGCAACTCGAACATGGCGCGGACTCCCTGGATATCCGGGTCCTTGCTGGCGGCGTTCAGGATGGCTCCTTCGCGCTTTGGGAATCGTGTAGATTGTCATGCGCCGCATTCTAGCATCGAGAAGGCTTGCTCGTGGATAACTAGCGGCCCGCCGAAGTTCCCGTAAGACGGGGCCATATGCAACTTCATTTATCCCGGACCTCAAGCTGCACCACCACCGGGTTGCGGGCGGAGTTGCGCCTCCGGACCGGGCGGCATACTATCTCCTTTGACTTGACCTCGCTGCCTTGCCTGCGGAGGGCTCGCGAACCGCAATCCGAGGCAGGGACCGCCGCGATCAAGTCCTGGAGGCGCTCATCATGCAATCCAGCAAGCCAACCCTATCCAAAGAAGAACTTGCCGAGCTGCTGCGCCAACTGCCCGAGTGGGCGCTCGAAGACGGCAAGCTCGTCCGCTTCTTCACATTTCCCAACTTTGTCGAAGCCATTGCCTTCGTCAACCGCGTGGCCCAACTCGCCGAGCAAGCCGGCCACCATCCCGACATCGACATCCGCTACAACCGCGTGAAACTCGCGCTGGTGTCGCACGACGCTGGAGGCATCACCGCGCAGGATGCCGCGATGGCGCGCCGTCTCAGCGCCGGCCTGGCCGGCTCCGACTCCGACGACTGAACCGCCGTGCGGGCAGGCCCTGTTGTGTCGGATGGTTGCCTAGTTGCCCAACGGCATCCTGGGAGTCCCGTTTTGCGTGGTATTCTCGTAGGTAGAGCGATATTCGCTCCGCGGATCTTCGGCCGGCGCCGGCAGATGCGTTGCCCCGGCCGATACAAGTTGCGTCACTGGCCTCCCGGCACGAACAATCGATCGTTCGTGCCGCCTTTTTTTGTGGGCCAGGGCCTCTTTTCCCGCCCTGCCGGCGCTGGGATGCATTTCCGCCCGCTTTGCCCGGCCGCCAACCTGTCCCGCCGCTGTTGGGTTCCCGCTGGGCTCCCGCTGGGTTCCCGCTGGGTTCCCGCGCCCGCCCATCTCGGCCGCGCCTTTCCCGGTCCCCACCCTCCCCAGCCCCGGTCTCAGCCCTCCCCAGCAGTCTGGAGCCACCCATGCCCTGGATTTATTTTTTGCTTACACCTGCCGTTAGTCGTGCATCCCGTCTACAATCAGCGTTAAGCTAGATTTTACCACCCCGATGCGAGGAGACAATACGATGACGAAGGCCGACCTTGTTGACCGAGTAACCGCTCTCGGCGACCTAACCCGACGCGACGGCGAAATCATCGTCGATACCCTCTTTGAGTCCGTCATTGGAGCGCTCAAAGCCGGCGATAAAATCGAAATCCGCGGCTTCGGCAGCTTCCGCACGCGCCAGCGCAACTCCCGCATCGGACGCAACCCCAAGACCGGCGAGCGTGTCGACGTGCCCGCCAAGCGCGTCCCCTTCTTCAAGCCCTCGAAGGAGTTGCGCGACTCCGTGAACCCCGGCGGTGTCAAGAGCGTAGCCGCTCCGAAAGCGGGCGACAACGTTGATCCCCACCACCCCCCAGCCATGTAGGGTTGCGCGCAATAGCCTGCAACGCTCTAGCCTGAAATAGACCAGACCGCGAACCGCCAACCACGGCGCAGCCGCTCGTCCTCCCGAACCGCGGACGGATGCTCGATGCCCCGTCATTTCCGCAACCATTCGCAGGTTCTCCTCATCTACTTGAGCAGGAGCCGCCTCCATGCCGATTGCCATCGAGTTCTTCGTCGGCCACGCCTATGCGATCCTGTTCCTCTGGGTTCTGGTGGAGCAACTCGGCATCCCCATACCCAGTGTCCCGCTCCTGCTTACTGCTGGAACCCTCAGCGCCACGCATCGCGTCAGCGCGTTTTCGGCGTTGCTCGCGGTCGTCGCCGCCTGCCTGCTCTCCGACTCCACATGGTTTCTCCTGGGGCGCCGCTTCGGCAGCCGCGTCATCCGCCTGCTGTGCAAATTCTCGTTCGAGGCCACCACCTGCATCGCCAAAACCGAGGGCTATTTTTCCCGCCGCGGCGCCGTCACCCTGCTGTTCGCCAAGTTCATCCCCGGCCTGTCCACCGTATCCGCCCCCATTGCCGGCCAGAGCGGCATGCGTTACGTCGACTTCCTNNTTCTTCGGAGATATTGCCAAGCGCAGTCAGACTTTCTTCGGTCTGCTCAGCCATTTCGCGGCCGCCGTCTTCATCCTGCTGGTCCTCTCCTTCTTCCTCTGGCGCGTCGTCAAGCAGCGCCGTTTCATGGCCCAGGTCCGCGAGCTGCGCATCGAACCCGCCGAACTGATGGCCATGCTGGAACAGGGGTTCCAGCAGGCAGCCGAGATGCCCTATATCGTCGACCTCCGCCATCCGCTGGACTACCTGCCCGACCCCCGCGTCCTGCCTGGCGCCGTGCGCATCGGCCCCGCCGAAATTGCCGCCTGCGCCGCCTACATCCCGCGCGACCGCGACGTGATCCTCTATTGCACCTGCCCGTCGGAGGAGACCTCGGCCAAGGTCGCGCTCCAGTTGCATCGCCTCGGCATTACCCGCGTCCGTCCGCTGCGCGGAGGCTTCGATGGATGGAAGCAGGCCGGCTATCCGCTGCACGATTACGTCGAACGGTCCGCCCCCGCCGCGACCGTGGTGATAGACCCGGGTCCCGCGTTCAAGTCCGCCTGAGAGTCGTCGCCCATTGTACGTTGTCCTCACGTTCAACGTAGAACCGCCTTAGCTCCCCAGTTTGAACACCACGGTAATCGTCGTCTGCACCTCGGTCGGCACCCCGCTCAGCAGATACGGCCGATACCGCGCCACCTGCACCGCCGTTACCGCCGCCTGACGCAACATCTCCGGTCCGCTCACCACGCGCAGGCTCTCGATCCTCCCGGCCTTCGAGATCACCGCCTCCATCACCACCGCGCCCTGCGTGCGGGCCGCCCGCGCAATCGCCGGATACACCGGCTGAATCGGCGCCAGCAGCATCCCCTCCGTCACGCCGCCCGACACATGCACCATCCCCGGCGTCTTGGCTCGAATCACCGCCACCGCAGGCCCGCTCCCAGGGCCAATCGCACTCAAATCTGGGAGCGTCCCCGGCCCGCCCGGCCCCATGCGCACATTCGGATCGAACACTGGCGCAGGCTCATCGCTCGAAACGCCCAGCCGCGGAAACACAAGCCGCCGCGTAGCCGCTGTCTGCGGCGCTGCTGCCGGCACGCTCATCGTCGTGGCAGAACCACTCGCCGTCCTGGTCTGCACCACTGGCACAGGCGGCCTCATCGGCAGCGGCAGCTCCAGTTGCGGCGCCATCGAGACCGTCGGCAGCGCCTGCGGCCGCACCAGCGGAATCGCGATCAGCAACCCCGCTAACGCCAATTGGAATGTAAGCGAACCCAGCGCCGTCCACCGCTGAGTACTCGAAATGCCCATCCCGCGCGACTCAACCAGACATCCTTCGAACATAAGGCACCTCCGAACTGCGAAATTCGGAATCGGTGCGCATCTGCGAGGGAATGCGTACTACCAGCTTAGACACCTCCGGTGGGAAAAGGTTCCCGCCCCCGCTCACACCTCATGTCTCATTGCTGACAGCCGAAAGCTGACAGCTGATGACTGAACCAGAGAATTTCGAACCTCGCGCCTTCTCTCGCACCTCGAACCTGTAACCAAGTACCATGAATCACCTATGCCATCCATCGCCAGGCCGGCCCCGCAGCGCGTCCTCTCCATCGATGCCCTCCGCGGCCTCACCATCGCCCTCATGATCCTGGTCAACGATCCCGGCGACTGGTCCCACGTCTACACCCAGCTCGACCACTCCCCCTGGAACGGCTTCACTCTCACCGACTTCGTCTTCCCCAACTTCCTCTTCCTGGTCGGCGCATCCATCATCCTCTCGCTGCAGTCGCGACTGGCCCGCGGCCAATCCCGCCGCACCTTGGCGCTGCACATCCTCTGGCGCGCCGCCGTGCTCTTTGCGGTCAACGTCTTCCTCGCCACCTTCCCCCACTTCCACTGGACGCACATGCGCATCTTCGGAGTCCTCACCCGCATCGCCGTCTGCTACCTGGTCGCCGGCCTCATCTGTCTTGCCATTTGGAATGCCACTCACCGCGCCCGCACCCTGTTCGCCATCGCCGCCGCGCTGCTCGTCGGCTACTGGGCTCTGATGCGCTTTGTTCCCGTACCTGGCTTCGGCGTGCCCACCCACGCGATGCCCATCCTCGATCCCGACCGCAACCTTGCCGCATGGCTCGATCGCGCCTTCAACGCCTTCACCCAGCACTACCTCCACACCGGCCGGCTCTACCGTCACACCAGCGACCCCGAAGGCATCCTCAGCACGCTGCCCGCCATCGCCACCACCCTGCTCGGCTGCCTCACCGGCCTCTGGCTCCGCCGCGTCGGGATACCAGAAGCGCCGGGTGCCCCACGTTCGGCGGCCTCATCGCCGACCGTGGGATTACCGGAATCCGGCATCCCAGCCGTCCAGATCCTCCGCGTCCTCCTCCTCGCCGGCCTCGTCTCCCTCGCCCTGGGCCTCCTCTGGTCCTTCTCGTTCCCCCTCAACAAGAATCTCTGGACCAGCTCTTACGTCCTCTTCGCTGCCGGCCTGTCGCTGCTGCTGCTCGCCCTCTGTTACTGGCTCATCGACATCCGCCGTTTCAGCGAGAAGCGGGCAGGGAAGGCCCTGATATTTCCCTGGCTGGTCTTCGGCTCCAACGCTATCTTCGCCTTCATCTTTTCCAACACTCTGGTCGAAATCATGCTCTGGATCAAGGTCCCCGCCGGCGCGCTCATCAACCCCGCCGCGCCCGCCGCGCGCGTCACGGCGTGGTTCTGGACCTATCGCCACTTCTTCGCCCGCCACGCCTCCACCAACCTCACCTCCGTCGCCTTTGCCATGGCATTCACCGCCGTCTGCTTCCTCCCCAACTGGCTCCTCTGGCGCAAAAAGCTCATCCTCAAGATCTGAAACACGGCATCTTTCTTAATGGTTTTCTTACGAATTCTTAACGGTTCCCTTATGATTTCAATATGGGAACCTCGTCTCCGGTCCAGCGCTTCGGCAATGCTCTTCGCACCCACGGCCCTTGGCGGACGGTCCGGATCCTCGGCAAGCGGCTGCACCGCGAGTTCTTCCCAGCCCCGGTCCCCACCCACCCGTTCGATCTCGAACACGGAGTCGATACCAGCGGCCTGCTCTTCGCCGAACACCTGGCCTCCGGCCACGCGCACGACGACCACATCAATGCCTACTGGGGAACCGCTCCCTCGGGCTTTCGCGGAATCCTCGAACAGTGGCAGCAGACGCTTGCCGGCAGCATCCAGGACTACACCTTCCTCGACATCGGCTGCGGCAAAGGTCGCGTCCTCATGCTGGCTTCCGACGCGCCCTTCCAGCGTATCGTTGGCGTGGAACTGAGCCCGGCGCTCACCGCCATCGCCGAGAGCAACATGGCGAAGTGGAGCAGCGCGCCCCATCGCTGCAGCAATATCGACGTTCTCAACGTCGACGCGCTCGCCGCCCCGATCCCGGACTCGCCCGTAGTGCTCTACATCTACAACTCCTTCAACCTGTACGTCATGCTGCCGCTGCTGGAGCGCCTCCAGGCCCTTGCTCTTGCCCGCTCCACGCCCATCGACCTGATCTACGCAACACCCCAGCAGGCTCCCCTGGTGGACGCTGTGCCCGGCATCGCGCTCCTGGCCGCCGGCAGCATCCCGCTCACGCCGGAGGACCGAACCGCCTGCGCCTTCTCCACCACACACCTGGACTACCGAATCTACCGCCTGCCGCCGCGCCCTAAAAACTCAGCGCACCAATAGTTCGGACGCATCAACGAAGCTGTCATCAGTTCGGGCGCATCAACGAAGCTGTCATCCTGAGCGGAGCTTGGCGTGTTTTTTGCGCCAAGCGCAGTCGAAGGACCTGCGGTTTCAGCCTACTTGCCAACCTCCTCCAAACTATTTTTCGCGAGTTTGCTCAGCAAAATCGCATGTCAAGCCTCCAAATGGCCTATCTCGCTCAATCGAAAAGGAATAGACTTTGCGGGTTTCCCTCTCCAATTCGGTAAACTGTTAATAGGGGAGAATTCACGAAGACGTTCCGGCGAGCGTAGATTCGACAGTACCAGTCGCCCCCTAAGTCTCTTGTTTGTAGCGTTGTAGCCATAACCCCTTAGTTTAAGGTACTTTGCGTGTAAGTCTTGTGTTCGAGGTACTTTAGGAATTAGGTAGGGGGAGGGGTACCCTCCGTCAGTCAGGCCAGGAGCTTCGATGCCGTACACCGACCTTCGCGAATGGATCACCAAGCTCGATAAAGCCGGCGAACTTCGCCGCATCCGCGAGGCCGTCAGCCCGCATCTTGAAATGGCCGAGATTGCCGACCGCACCGCCAAGCTCCACAAGGGCACACCCAAGGCTGGCGGCCCGGCTCTCCTCTTCGAGAATGTCATCGGCTACCCCGGCGCCCAGGTCCTGATGAACCAGTTCGGCTCCGAGCGCCGCATGAAGCTCGCGCTGGAAACCGACTCGCTCGACGCCATCGCCGGCCGCATCCGGACGCTAATCCATCCCGAATCACCGACCAGCCTGCTGGACAAGCTCAAACTCCTGCCCAAACTCGCCGAGGTCGGCAACTTCTTCCCCAAAGTCATCCCCGCCAAAGACGCCGCCTGCAAGCAGGTCATCCACCGCTCCGTCGAAGACGGCGGCCGCGGCTTCGACCTGCGGGAGCTCCCCATCCTCACCACCTGGCCCCAGGACGGCGGTCCGTTCATCACCCTCCCCTGCGTCGTCACGCGCGATCCCCGTTCCGGCAAGCGAAACGTCGGCATGTACCGTATGCAGGTCTACGACGGCCAGACCACCGGCATGCACTGGCAGCGCCAGAAGAACGCCGCCGAACACCTCCGCGACCACCTCCGCGCCGCCACAAATCCGGGAACAAATCCGGGTGACGAAGCGGGTGCCCCAGGTCAGGCTTCATTGACCTGGGATCGATCCTCGTCAGTCGACATCATGGCCCAGACCTCCGGCGGCATCGCCCCCGCGTTCGACCCCGCCTCAATCCCCACCACCACACTCGCCAAAGTCCGCGAAGGCCGCATGGAAGTAGCCGTTGCCATCGGCACGGATCCCGCGACCACTTTCTCCGCCATCGTTCCCGCGCCGCCCGAGGTCGAAGAGTACCTCATCGCCGGCTTCCTCCGCGGCAAGCCCGTCGAACTGGTCAAGGCCGAAACCGTGGACCTTGAAGTCCCTGCCCACGCCGAGTACATCCTCGAGGGCTACGTCAACCTGGCCGAACTCCGCACCGAAGGCCCCTTCGGCGACCATACCGGCTTCTACACCATCGAGGACCAGTACCCCGTCTTCCACGTCACCTGCATCACCCACCGCAAGGACCCCATCTACGCCGCCACCATCGTGGGCAAGCCCCCGATGGAGGATGCCTGGATGGGCAAGGCCGTCGAGCGCATCTTCCTCCCGCTCATGCAACTCACCCTGCCGGAGATCGTCGACGTCTGCCTCCCGCCCGAGGCCGTCTTCCACAACCTGATGATTGTCTCCATCCGCAAGTCCTACGCCGGCCACGCCCGCAAGGTGATGAATGGCATCTGGGCCATGGGCCAGGCCATGTTCACCAAGTGCGTCATCGTGGTCGACGAAGATTGCGACGTCCAGGACCTCGCCGAAGTCACCCTCCGCGTCGCCAACAACATCGATCCCGAGCGCGACATCCAGTTCACGCTCGGCCCGGTCGACACGCTCGACCACTCCAGCCGCCTGCCCAACTACGGCTCCAAGATGGGCATCGACGCCACGCGCAAGTGGGCCGCCGAGGGCTTCACGCGCCCGTGGCCCGCAATGCTCAAACAAGACCCCGCCGTCGTCGCCCGCATCGACGCCCTCTGGAAGAAGCTAGGCATCGAATGAAGTCAGTTCGGAGCGTGCTCGTTCTTATCGCTCTGTGCGTCGTCGCAGCGGCTCAGTCGAACTCCAACCCCGCCGCCGAGCAGCGCTACTTCAACCTCGAAGACAGCGTCCAGAATCGAGTAGATCTAGGGGACGCAGAGCTTGCCGCGTTGGCCGATGACGATCTCATGCGAAAACTTCGTCCGGACCCCTCCGCGCCAAAGCTCACGCAGGAGGGAATCGAGGCGACAGTGGTTCATCTCTGCGGCTCGGGTGAACGAGATCTCATTGCTATTGGCAATGGCGGGGGATTGGAAGACGCCAACGTCGGGCCGTTCTGGATTATTCGCGATCTGCCGGCGGGTCCGGCAATCGTGCTCAGCGAAACCTCGTTGGGTCTGACGATCGACACCAAGCGATCCAATAAGTGTTTGAACATCGAATCGACTACTGCAACCGCCGTCGAAATCACAACCACGGAATTCCATTTCAACGGCGAGAAGTACGTCGTCTCCGGGCAAAAGTCGAAGAAGTTGGGTCAATGAGCGCTTTATGTCCGCGCCGGCGCTTATGCCGTCATCTTGCCATACGGCGAGATCAGGTAGAACGTGACGCTGTCCTCGGTGCTGCGCTTGTGCAGCGTGCCGCGCGGGATCACCAGCATGTCGCCCTTGCCCATGATGATCGACTTGCTGCCCGTCGATCCGGTTGCGTGCCACTCGCCAGCCCCGGTGGAATGCGCTCCTGTCGGCACGCCGCCGACCTCGTACAAGGTCGAGCCGTCGATGATCTGGATGATGTGGTCGCGCCCCTCGTGCCACTCGAACTCCGCCGCGCTCTTGTGGACTTCGGTCGTCATCACAATCGCGCAGGGAATTCCCGCGGCCTGATGGAGCAGGGTGTTGTCGCCCGGCTGCGCTTGCAGCGCCTTCGCGTCCGCATCCAGGTCCTTCGCGGTGAATAGCTTGAACGGCGCAGCCGCAGCGGCCACATCGGCGCCCGATGCCGGACTGGCCTGCGCTGCGAACGCCAGCTTGTCGGTGAGGGATAGTCCAGCCGCGGCGGCTACAGAAGCCGTGCGGAGAAAGTTGCGGCGAGAAGTCTTCTTAGCCATGCGTGAAAGTGAACCACACTCGACCGTCATTTGCAAAGCGTCCGGATTACTCGGCGCTCTTGAGCGTAATCGCCGTCTCGATCGACATCGAGAATGACCGGTTCCACATGGGATTCACTCGCCTCGCGGCTACCGGCCTATCGCGCCGCCGTCGTATACTCAACGTATGTCTATCGTGAAGAATGCCGCCGCGATCGCCAAGGGGATGAGCATCACCTTTGGGCAGATGTTCCAGCCCACCGAGGTGGAAAACTACCCCGACGGCAACGGACCGCTGCGCGGCGCGCAACTCCAGGAGCGGTTTCGCGGCAAGCACCAGTTGCANNAGAACGGCCTGGAGAAGTGCGTGGCCTGTTTCCTCTGCGCGGCCGCCTGTCCTTCGAACTGCATCTACATCGAGGCTGCCGAGAATACCGAGGAGAAACGCATCTCCTCCGCCGAACGCTACGCCAAGGTCTACAACATCGACTACAACCGCTGCATCTTCTGCGGCTATTGCGTCGAGGCCTGTCCTACGGACGCCATTACCCACGGCCACGGCTTCGAACTGGCCTCGCTCAATGCGACCACCCTGGTCATGCGCAAGGAAGACCTGCTGGTCCCGACGCCGCCCATGCCCGATGCCGTCGATTCTGCTGCGGACGAAGCCTCCCTGCTCGCCTAGTGGGCCCGTTCAGTTCATCTCCCGGCAGCACGGCAAGCGGTGAGACGGCGCAGGCTTACTCGATAAGCGCCAGTCCGCACCGTGCAGTCGCGCGAAGACATCAGATAGAAATGAAGACAAACCGCCAACATCCGCTGGAAAAGGTCCTGGAAAGCCGCATCGCCATTATCGATGGCGCGATGGGCACGACCATCCGCACCTACGGCATGACCGAGGCGGACATCCGCGGCGAGCGCTTCAAGGACTCGACCAAGGACCTGCTGAACAACGGCGACCTCTTCTCGCTCACGCAGCCGAAGATGATTGGCGACATCCATCGCCGTTTTCTGGAGGCTGGGGCGGACATTATCGAGACCAACACCTTCGGCGCGACCAGCATCACGCAGAGCGAATTCTTCGTGGACGACCCGCGCGAGCGTGGCGGCCGCAAGGACCCCGAGTTTTACCAGAAGATCGTCGACAATCCGTTTCTGAGCAGCCTGGCCTGGGAGATCAACGAGACGTCGGCGAAGCAGTGCCGCGAATGGGCCGACCGTGTCGGCAGCGCAACCGGGCGTCAGCGCTTCGTCGCGGGTGCGATCGGACCGCTGACCGTATCGCTTTCGAACTCGCCCGACGCCGACGATGCGGGCTTCCGTGTCGTCACGTTCGACCAGGTGAGGACTGCGTATAAACAGCAGGTGCGCGCGCTGATCGCCGGCGGCGTCGACCTGCTGCTGGTGGAGACGATCTTCGATTCGCTCAACGCCAAGGCGGCGCTGGTCGCTATCCGCGAAGTCTTCGACGAGGACGGCCTGGCCGCCCAGGGCAGGGAATTGCCGATTATGATCTCCGCGGCGGTGGGGCGCGGCGGCGAGACCATGATCTCCGCGCAGACCACCGAAGCGTTCTGGAATGCGGTTGCGCACGTGAAGCCGCTGTCGGTGGGGCTGAACTGCTCGCTTGGCCCCGACCTGATGTACCCGTTCCTGAGCGAGCTCTCGGAAAAGGCGAACGTGGCCATCTCCTGCTACCCGAATGCCGGCCTGCCGAATCCGCTCTCGCAGACTGGCTTCGATCTCGGCCCTGAGGATATGGCGCGTTATCTGGGCGACTTTGCGCGCGCAGGGCTGATCAATATCGCGGGCGGATGCTGCGGCAACACGCCGGAGCATATCGCTGCGATCGCCAAAGCGCTCGACGGGCTGCCTCCGCGGAAGATTGGGACGGCGACCACTGAGGACTCTCACGCCAGCCGCAGCGAGGTTGTCGCGTGACCGTTCGTGAGAGCGCAAGCGCAGCAGGGAACGAGACTGGAGTCACGGAGACGAAGCCGCTCCGCCTCTCCGGATCGCAGCCGTTCACCCAGCAGCCCGGCGTCTACATCATGATCGGCGAGCGGACCAACGTCGCCGGCTCGCCCAAATTTGCCAAGCTGATCAAGGAAGGCAAGTACGAGGAAGCAGTCAGCATCGCGCGCCAGCAGGTGGAGAACGGCGCCAACGTCATCGACATCTGCATGGACGAAGGCATGATCGACGGCGTCGCCGCGATGACGCGCTACCTGCAATTGCTGGGCAGCGAACCTGAGGTTGCCAAGGTGCCGTTCATGGTGGACTCCTCCAAGTGGGAGGTCATCGAAGCCGGTCTGAAGTGCATTCAAGGTAAGGGCATCGTCAACTCCATCTCGCTGAAGGAAGGCGAGGAGAAGTTCCGTCAACACGCCGCTGCGGTGCTGAAGTACGGCGCTGCGGTTGTCGTCATGGCATTCGACGAAAACGGCCAGGCCGCGACCTTTGAAGAGAAGATCTGCATCTGCGAGCGCGCCTACCGGATCCTGGTGGACGAGGTCGGCTTGCCGCCGGAAGACATCATCTTCGACCCGAACATTCTTACCGTCGCCACCGGCATGGAGGAGCACAACAACTACGCGGTGGACTTTATCAATGCCACGCGCTGGATTAAGGCCAACCTGCCCCACGCCAAGGTCTCCGGCGGCGTGTCGAACATCTCGTTCAGTTTTCGCGGCAATAACAAGGTACGCGAAGCGATGCACTCCGCGTTCCTTTATCACGCCATCGCTGCGGGCATGGACATGGGCATTGTGAACGCCGGCATGCTGGAGGTGTACGAGGAGATTGAGCCAAAACTGAAGGTGCTGGTTGAGGACGTGCTGCTCAACCGCCGCCCGGATGCGACTGAGCGGCTGGTGGAGTTCGGCGAGACGCTACGAAGCGCCGCCGGGGCCGACGCAGGCGCGAGCGAGAAGAAGGCCGAAGAATGGCGCAACGGCACGGTGGAGGCGCGGCTCTCGCACGCGCTGGTCAAGGGGATCGACGCCTACATCGAAATCGACGCCGAGGAGGCCCGCGTCAAGCTCGGCCGTCCTCTGCTCGTCATCGAAGGCCCGCTGATGGACGGAATGAGCGTGGTGGGCGATCTATTCGGCGCGGGCAAGATGTTTCTGCCGCAGGTGGTCAAGTCCGCGCGCGTGATGAAGAAGGCGGTGGCGCACCTGACTCCGTTTATGGAGGCCGAGAAAGCGGCGATGGCTGCGGCGGGCGAAGTGGTCAAGCCGCGGGGAAAGATTCTGCTTGCCACCGTCAAGGGCGACGTGCA
>PLUT01000143.1 GCA_003162875.1 Granulicella sp. | reverse complement strand
CCTTCTGGAACTGGTGCTGGCGGATCATGCCGCGGACGTCCTTGCCGTAGCTGCCGGCCTCGGAGCGGAAGCAGGGGGTGTAGGCGCAGAAGCTGGTGGTGAGCTGGGCCTCGTCGAGGGTCTCGTCGCGGAAGAGGTTGGTGACGGGGACTTCGGCGGTGGGGATGAGCCAGTGGTCGTTGTCCTGGTAGACGCCGGTCTCGTAGGGCTTGTCGTCGCAGTGGAACAGATCCTGCGCGAACTTGGGGAGATTGCCGGTGCCGAAGAGGGACTTCGAGTTGACCATGTAGGGCGGCAGGACTTCGGTGTAGCCGTGCTCGCGAGTGTGCAGGTCGAGCATGAAGTTGGCGATGGCGCGCTCGAGGCGGGCTCCCTGGCCATAGTGGACGACGAAGCGGGAGCCGGAGATTTTGGCGGCGCGTTCGAAGTCGAGGATGCCGAGGCGCTCGCCGATCTCCCAGTGAGGGAGAGCGGGGAAGGCTGGCGCGGCGGGGGTGTGGTCCTTGGGCTGCTCGCTGCGGTCCCAGACTTTTTCGACGCGATTGTCGTGCTCGGATTTGCCGATGGGGACGGAATCCTGGGGAAGGTTGGGGAGGCTTTCGACTATTTCTCGGCTCTCGGTTTCGATATTTAGAAGATCCCTCAGGGCTTGGTCGATCTTCGTCTTAATGGAGAGGGACTCTTGTACGAGGGAAGAAACTTCTTCGCCCTTACGCTTTCCGACGGCGATCTGCTCGGAGAGTTTTCGTTGAAGCGCGCGCTGACCCTCATGATGAGTTATGGCAGCGCGACGCTTCTGATCGATATCTGGAAATCGGCCGAGGACGGCGGTGGGGTCCATGCCGCGGTCGAGGAGTTTTTGTTCGACGAGGGGCAGATTTGCGCGGACAAAGGCTAGGTCTAGCATTGGGTCGATTCTACCGGACGACGATGGGCGGTTTCAGTTGGGGCGCAGATCGTCGGCCCAGTTAACCGTCTGAGGGCCACCCCTGAGTTTTGATATAGCTCCGTCGCTCGTTACCAAGACGGCGTTCTCAGCAATCGCATGGGCCGCTATGAGCATATCGAGACCGCCGACCGCGATGCCTAGACTCTCGTTGCGCGCGCGCAGGCGACCATACTCGGCTGCCGCCTCCGAACCCCATGGCAGTATCTTCAAGCCTGCAAGCGCTGCATGCATAAAGTGGGCAACCTGGTGCGCCAAGGGACGTTTTGCAAGCCCGTACAGGATTTCTCCCTCGGTAATTGCCGACACGTATACGGGTGAGACGTCCTGTGCATCTTCCAGCCGGGCTCGTGCCGCGGCAGATCGATTTCGAGCTATATAGGAAATCGTGTTTGTGTCCAACATAAAACTCTTCACAACTCGTCTCGCACCTGGGAAGGACCTTGATTGCGATCTTCGGGCGTCAGAAAATCGTCAGGCACACCGGCGGCATCTAGCCCTGCGAAGATTTCCTTCCAGGACAGTCGCGGCGAGAGGATCACTTCACCGGTCTTCTCGTCGCGCCGGATAAAAACTTCCTTGCTGTTGAAGCGGAACTCCGCCGGAAGCCGAACTGCCTGGCTTCGACCGGTCATGAATACCTTTGCCGTCTGCCTGGTTGCCAATTTCATTCGCACCTCCGATACATACCATAGTATATACCAGCTTCTCCGGCTCGATCTTTCTATGTCGTTACACTGGTAGGCATGCATGGCAAGCCTGAGATGAGCGTGATGGTGGCGGGGATTGGGCTGCGTTCGCCGGTGATTGCGGCGAGCGGCACGTTTGGCTATGGGGTGGAGTTCGAGGAGATCGTATCGCTGGATCGAATTGGCGCGTTTGTGACCAAGGGGCTATCGCGCGAGCCGATGGCGGGCAACGCGAGTCCGCGCATCATTGAGACGCCGGCGGGCATGATGAACGCGGTGGGCCTGCAGAACATCGGGGTGCAGGCGTTTGTGGCGGAAAAGCTGCCGAAGCTGCGGCAGATGGCGGGCGCAGTGGTGATCGCGAATGTCTTCGGCTTCGAAATTGAGGACTACGTCGCGGTGATCCGGGAGCTGAACGACGCCGAGGGCGTTGCCATGTACGAACTGAACGCGAGTTGCCCAAATACGGCGCACGGGGGGATGGTGTTTGGCAGCGACCCTTCGCTGCTGTACGACCTGGTGAAGCGCTGCCGGGCTACGGCAGACCGGGCCGGGCGGCCGCTGATGGTGAAGCTGTCGCCGAACGTGACCAGCATTGCGCGCATGGCCAGGGTGGCGCAGGAGGCGGGGGCGCAGGCGATCTCGCTGGTGAACACGTTCCTGGCGCTGGCGATCGATATCGAGACGAGGAAGCCGCGCATTGCGAATGTGACGGGCGGGCTGTCGGGGCCGGCGATCCGGCCGATTGCGGTGCGCATGGTGCACGAGGCAGCGCAGGCGGTGACCATACCGGTGGTGGGGATGGGCGGGATTGTGCGCGCCGAGGATGCAGTGGAGTTTCTGCTGGCAGGCGCGACCGCGGTGGAGGTGGGTACGGCGAGCTTTGCCGATCCGCGGGCCGTGGAGAACATTGCGAATGGGCTGCGGAAGTGGTGCGCGGAGCATGAGGTGGCGCACGTGAGCGAACTGACCGGGGCGATGGGGCGCTAAACGGAAGCAACCGGCCGGGTGTCCTCGAACGGGTTGAAAACTTCCACATTAAAACCCTCGAAGTCTCTAGTGTTGCGGGTGGCCACCGTGAGCCGAAAATGCCGCGCAGTGGAAGCGATCCAGGCATCCTCCGCTAGCGACCTCGATTTGCCATGCATGATTTTCGCCCAGATACGCGCCACTTCAAGGTCCATCGGAAGTACCTGGGAGGTTGCAATCATCCGCAACATCCAGGCCTCGATCTCGGAGGCTTTGCCTGCGTCCTGGTCGCGCGTTCGTTCCACCCCGGCCTGAATCTCGCCGATGGTCATGGCTGAGATATACATGCGATCCGCCGGAATGCTTGCGATCCAGGCGAGCACTGCTCCGTGCGGGCGTACTTTCCCCAGTTCGGAAACCACATTTGTGTCAAGGAGAAACACCGCTAAAACTCGGGCGGTTCGCGGTGACGCCAGTGTCCCCGTTCAGGAATCATCATGTCGTCAATGCCCGGCGACGTCTGAAGAAGCACGTCCTTCAGGGCTGGGCGCGTAGCTTGCAAGCGCTTCCACTCGTCGATGGGGACGAGGACAGCCATCTCTTCGCCGTCCTGCGCGACCACCTGCGGGCCCTCGTTGATTGTGGCATCGAGCAACTCGCTAAATTGGGTCTGCGCCTGATGTACCTGCCACGCCATGGGCCTGTCCCTCATGGGAAGTATACGCCGGGTTGATTGCGGGCTGCGATGACAGAGGTCCCGGTCGGCTAGAATTGAGAGCGTGACAACTGAGACGATTTCGGCGGCTATGGTTGAGAATGTGGGCGGAGTGAAGCGGGTTCGGCGGGCGCTGCTTTCGGTTACGGACAAGACCGGGCTGGTGGAGTTTGCGCGGGCGCTGGCGGGGCACGGCGTGGAGCTGGTTTCGACCGGCGGGACGGCGCGGGCGCTGCGCGAGGCGGGGCTGGCGGTGCGCGATATCAGCGACCTGACCGGCTTTCCGGAGATGCTGGACGGCCGGGTGAAGACGCTGCATCCCAAGGTGCACGGCGGGATTCTGCATGTGCGCGGAAATGCGGAGCATGTGGCGGCGGTGCGAGAGCACGCGATCGAGCCGATCGACATGGTGGTGGTGAACCTGTATGCGTTTGAGAAGACGGCGGGCAGGCCGGGGGTGGCGTTCAGCGATGTGATTGAAAACATCGATATCGGTGGACCGTCGATGGTGCGCTCGGCGGCGAAGAATTTTGAAGATGTGGCGATTGTGACGGCGGTTGCCGATTACGCAGCGATTGCGGAAGAGATGGTTGCGAATGGCGGCGGGTTGGGACGGGCGACGCGGTGGCGGCTGGCGCGGGCGGCGTTTGCGGTGACGGCGGCGTACGACGCGGGGATTGCAACGACGCTCGAGAGCATTGTGGAGCCGGTGCCGCATGGCGTGCCGGCGATTTTCGATGACGACGCGATGCCAGCGGCGATCCGGGTGATCGAAAAGCGCCAGGCGGTGCTGCGATATGGGGAGAACCCGCACCAGAAGGCGGCACTGTACGTGGATGGCAGCGGACGGGGCGTGGCGGCGGCGAAGCAATTGCAGGGCAAGGAGCTGAGCTACAACAACATCGTCGACCTGGACGCTTGCTGGGAGCTGGTGAGCGAGTTTGACGCGCAGGAGGCCGCGGTTGCCATCATCAAGCACACCAACCCATGCGGAGCGGCGACGGGCGCGAGCGTGGCCGAGGCGTACCGGCGGGCGCTGGAGGCGGACCCGGTTTCGGCGTTCGGCGGCGTAATCGGGATCAACCGCGAGGTGGATGCGGAGGCGGCGGAGGAGATTGCAAAGCTGTTTGTGGAGGCGATCGTTGCGCCGCGGTTTACGGCGGAGGCGGTGGCACGGTTTGCGCTGAAGAAGAATCTGCGGCTGCTGGAGATCTCGCCTGGCGGCGTGGACAAGGGCAAGCCGGTGCGAATGCTGAAGCAGGTTTCAGGCGGATTTCTGATGCAGGATGCGGACCGCCTGCGCGTTGCGGAGGGCGATCTGCGAGTGGTGACCAGGCGTGCGCCGTCGGCGGAGGAGATGCGCGCGCTGCGGTTCGCGGGGACCGTGTGCAAGCATGTGAAGTCCAATGCGATTGTGTACGCGCGCTGCTATAGCTCCGAAAGCAACAGCGAGGCGGGCCATGGACAGACCGTGGGCATTGGCGCGGGGCAGATGAGCCGGGTGGACGCGGCGAAGTTTGGCGCGATGAAGGCGGCGCTGCCGCTGGCAGGGACGGTAGCCGCTTCGGACGCCTTCTTTCCGTTTCCGGATGGCCTGGAAACGGTGGCGGCGGCCGGCGCGACGGCGGTGATCCAGCCCGGGGGGTCGGTGCGGGATGCCGAGGTGATTGCGGCGGCAGACCGGCTGGGCGTGGCAATGGTGTTTACCGGGATCCGCCATTTCCGGCATGGGTGACGCCGCGGGCTGCGGTGGCGCCTGCGGGGCAGTGGTTCCGGGCGGGCGGGAAACCGGTATTATAATGATCTACTGGGGTGTGCGCCGCCCCACCGGCCCAGCATCCAATTGCCTCCTGCCTCCGTCTAATCAGTGTTTGCGTCCATCATCCCGCCGGATAGGAACCTTTGCCCCATGACCAAGCTGTTGCGCGTTTCGCGGATTCGTCTCCTCGGGCTGGTTCCCATGGCAGCCTTGCTGCTGATGACGGCGAGTATGCCGGCCCAGCAATTGCAGGACCCTCCGACGACGAAGGGCCACGCCAAGGCGACTCAGCCGGCGTCGGTGCCGGGCCAGAATGGTCCCGACCGTTCCAGCTCCTACTATCATTACGGTCTGGCCCAACTGTACGAGGAGATGGCGGTAAGCGCCGGACGCCCGGACTACGCGACCCAGGCGGTCGAAGAGTACAAGCTGGCGCTTAATGCCGATCCGAACTCGGTGCTGCTGCAGGATGGGCTTGCGGAACTTTACCTGAAGCTTGGACGCGTTCAGGAGGCAATCTCCACGGCCAAGGACCAGGTGAAGCGCAACCCCGACGATGTGAAGGCCCACACCCTGCTGGGGCAGGTGTATGTGCGCCTGCTGAGCGATATGCAGGGCGCGCAATCGACCCAGATGTTGCAGTCGGCAATCGGCGAGTACGAGACCATTGCGCGGCTGCAGCCGGACGACCTGGATTCCAAGCTGCTGCTGGGCCAGTTGTACGCGCTGAACCACGACTCCACCAAGGCGGAGGCGGAGTTCAAGGCCGCGCAGCAACTGGACGCCAACTCAGAAGACGTAGTGCTGAACATGGCGAAGCTGTACGACGACGAGCACAACACGCAGCGCGCGGCGGACACGCTGCTGGCGGTGCCGGCGCAGGACCGGACTGCCCGGATGGAGTTCAACCTGGGGGTGTACTTCGACGAGCTAAAGAAGCCGAAGGAGGCAGCCGCGGCATATAAGCGGTCGCTCGACATCGAACCGGACAACCCGGATGCGCAGAGGGCGCTGGCGGGCGCCTTGCAGGAGGACAACCATCTGGATGAGGCGCTGGCGCTGCTGAATACGATGGTGGCGGCAGACCCCACGGACGTAGTGGCGGAGATGCGGATCTCAGAGATCGAGCGCCTGCAGGGGCACTACAACGATGCGCTGGCCTCGCTGGAGAAGGCGAAGGCGCAGACCTCGCCGGACATGCAAGAAGAAGTGAGCTACAACGAAGCCCTGATCTATGACGCCCTGGGCAAGTACGATCAGGCGGTCGGAGTGCTGACCGGCGTCCTGGATTCGACGTCGAATCCGCAGGGCAAGTATACGGAGGATGAGAAGCGGAACCGCGCGACTTTCCTGAATCGCCTGGGGAACGTTTACAGCGAGCAGAACAAGGTGGCGGATGCGGTGGCAACCTACAAGCAGATGGCCGATCTGGGCGGCGATTACGCACACGACGGATACATGGGCGAGGTGGATGCCTACCGCGAGGCGCACCAGTGGAAGGATGCGTTTGCGGCCGCGGAGGCCGCGGCGAAGGTGGAGCCGAAAGACCACGGCGTGCAGATGGTTTACGCGGAACAACTGGCCGATATGGGGCAGGTCGATCAGGCCCTGGCCCTGGCCAAAGCGCAGTTGACGGGAGACGCGGACGATCGCGACACGTTGCAAGGCCTAGCCTCGATTTACATTCGCCTGAAGCGCTACAAGGAAGCGGGCCAGCAGCTGGACAAGGCCGAGTTGCTGTCCACCAAGCCGGCCGAGAAGCTGGACGTGTATTACATTCGCGGCGAGCTTTACGATCGCCAGAAGATGTATGACCAGGCGGAGGCGGAATATCGCAAGGCGCTGGCGATCGACCCGCAGAATGCCGGGGTGCTGAACAACCTGGGATACATGCTGGCCGATCAGGGGGAGAAGCTGCCGGAAGCGCTGAAGATGATTCGCCGGGCGGTGGAACTGGAGCCGCAGAACCCGGCGTATCTGGATTCGCTGGGCTGGGTGTACTTCAAGACCGGGCAGTACCCGCTGGCGGAAGAGAATCTGCGCAAGGCGATTGAACGGACCAGCGGCGATCCTGCGATTCTCGATCACCTGGGCGAGGTGTATGAGAAGACCGGCAACCTGAAGCTGGCGGTGGCGCAGTGGGAGCGGTCGATGACGGAATATGCCCACTCGCTGCCCGCCGATGCCGATCCCGAGGACGTGGCCAAGGTGCAACGCAAGCTGGAAAGCGCCCGGGTGAAGCTGGCCAAGCTGACCAGCAGCACCGACAAAGACGCGAAGTAGCGGCCCAGCCGGACCCATTGGGTTCTATCCTGCCGGTTACACTTGAATTGTGGCCATTGATGGGACTATGAGTTCCGATCTGCATTGCTGCGCGGTCTCAGGCTGCGCGGACGATGTGCTGATGACGCGGGTGCATGCCGCGCCGGAACGGCCGTCGCGGACGGCGTTCCAGCGGGACCGCGAACGGATTGTGCAGGCGCGCGCGTTTCGCCGGCTGGCGGGCAAGACGCAGGTGTTTACCAGCCGCGCCTCCGACCATTTTCGCAGCCGGCTGACGCACACCATCGAAGTGATACAGATCGCGCGCAGCGTGGCCGAGGCGCTGGGGCTGAACCAGGACCTGGCAGAGACGCTGGCGCTGGTCCACGACATCGGCCACCCGCCGTTCGGGCACGCCGGGGAACGCGCGCTGGATGAATGCCTGAAGCGGCACGGGCTGCGCTTCGACCACAACCTGCACGCGCTGCGCATCGTGGAGCACTTCGAGCAGCGCTACGCGGCGCATCGCGGGCTGAACCTGACGCTGGGCGTGCGCGAAGGAATCATCAAGCACTCGCGCGACTATAGCGCCGAGCAGTTCCCTGAGCTTTCCGGGTACCTGCTGGGGCTGCGGCCTCCGCTGGAGGCGCAGATTATCGACCTGGCGGACGAGATCGCCTATCTGACCGCAGACCTGGATGACGGGGTGGAGTCGGGGCTGCTGGAGATCGACCACATCCGCGGGCACGTGGACATTCTGGCCCACTGCTATGCGCAGGTGGAGTGGGAGCACAGCGGCGTCGAAGCGAAGTTCCTGTTCAACGAGGCGCTGCAGTTGATGCAGAACGTGCTGACCGACGACCTGATTGCGACTACGCTGAAGAATGCGCAGGCGGCCGGCGTGAACAGCCTGGAGCAGGTGAGAGACCATCCGGCGCGGCTGGCGGCGTTCTCTGCGCCGGCCGAAGCGCAGCGGCAGCAGGAGAAGCGGTACCTGTACGACACGCTGTATACCTGCCCTGCGCTGTCGCGGGAGCACGAAAAGGCGGAGCAGGTGGTGAGCGAGTTGTTCGATTTCTGGGTGAGCGAACCGCAGGAGCTTCCTTCGAGCTATGTGGAGGAGATCGAGACGGAGGGTTTGGCGCGCGTGGTGGCGGACTATATCGCGGGCATGACCGACAGCTTCATTCTGCATCAATACGCGCAGATCAAGCGGACGATTCGCCGCTGAACGGGCGCCGTCAGCGGGCTGGGAAAGCGCGCAAAGCCAGCACCAAGCGACGGGAAGCGCTCCATGGGCATCCAACCAGAAGGCCCAAGGAGCCACCCAATGCAAGGAATCATCGAACGTTTACTGAGGAAGCTGGTCCTGGTTGCAGCCGCGGCGCTGCCCATCGCCGCTTGCGCGCAGGCGCCGCAGCAGGCTGGAACCCTGACCATTGCCGGACAACCCAACCAGGCTGCGCTGGTGCGAATCAATGGCAAGTCGTATGTGGACATTGAGTCGCTGGCTCGCATCACAGGCGGGACAGTGCGGTTCCAGGGGAACCAGACCATCCTGACCCTGCCGGGGACGGCGAGTGCCAGCGCGGCGAGTGCGAACGCGCCGCCAGCAACCCAGGCCGGCAAGCCTCCGCAACTCTCCGCGGGATTTCTGAGCGCGGAGATTGAAGAGCTTACCCAGGTTCGGGAGTGGCGCGCGGCGCTGGTGAATGCGGTGCAGAA
>PLUT01000148.1 GCA_003162875.1 Granulicella sp. | reverse complement strand
TCTTAAGTGAAAATGCTCTAGGAGCGGCCGGATCGCGCGACTCATGCCAGGATTGAGGGCTGTTCAAAGGATCAACATTATCGCCTTGGTTCGCATTTTTTGGATTCCGCGGCATATTGAAGTAGAGTGGGCGGTTTCTGAATCGAGATGAACGACTTGGCTCGACAAAAGACCGTGCTGCGTCTGATAGTGTTGTCGAATGGCTAAAAAGATCAAGCGCATCGGCATCCTCACCGCCGGTGGCGACAGCCCCGGCCTGAATGCCGCCATCCGCGGTGTCGGCAAGGCAGCGCACGGCTACTACGGCATGGAGGTCGTTGGCTTTCGCGATGGCTTTCGCGGCCTGGTTGAGAATAAGCGGATCGATCTGGATCACAACGCTCTTTCCGGAATTCTCACCCTTGGCGGCACCATTCTTGGCACCAGTCGCGACAAACCGCATCGCATGGTGATCAACGGACGCACCAAGGACATGACTGGCGTCATCAAAGCCAACCTCAAGAAGTGGGGGATCGATTGTCTCGTCTGCCTCGGAGGAGGCGGCACGCAGAAGAACGCATTCCGTTTGCACCAGGCCGGCATCAACGTCATCACGTTGCCCAAGACCATCGACAACGACGTCGCCATGACCGATGCCACGTTTGGCTACGCCACGGCTTTGAGTATTGCCACCGACGCCATCGACCGTCTGCACAGCACCGCTCACAGCCATCATCGCATCATCGTGGCTGAGATCATGGGACATCGCGCCGGCTGGCTCACGCTCGGTGCGGGATTGGCAGGCGGTGCGGACGTTATTCTCATTCCCGAAATCCCCTACAGCGTGGAGAGCATCGCCAAGGCCATCGGCCAACGCAGCAAGCAAGGGAGCAACTTCAGCATTGTGGCCGTGGCCGAAGGCGCGATGAGTCGAAACGACGCGCGCGTCTTTGGAATGGCCGAAAAGGTCCTCAAACGCGCCAAGGCCTTGAGCGAGAAGCTGGAGGCCAAGCGCGAGATAACCGCGTTTGAGGTCCGGCATCAGGGCAACACGCTGCGCCTGGCCACGCAGCTTGAGGAACTGACCCACCTTGAGTCCCGCCTCACCATCCTCGGCTATGTGCAGCGCGGAGGCACGCCCTGCGCGGAAGATCGAATCCTTGCGACGCGCCTGGGCAGCGCTTGCGCCGATCTGATCAACGCGGGGAAGTTCGGCGTGATGGTGGCGGCACGCGGCGACGACACCGAACCCGTGCCGCTGGATCAAGTCGCAGGCAAGCTCAACTTGGTGCCACCTGACCATTCGTGGGTAGAAGCTGCTCGCAGGGTGGGGACGTGCCTTGGCGATTGAGACTGGCAGCCTGTGGTTGCAAAAGGTGGCGGTTGCGAACGGGAAGACGACCCCGGCGCATCGGTTGAGAAAGTGTTTTTAAGAGCCGCAGAGGACTACTCAGGCAGAATGTGGCACAAAGAGTGGCACACGGCGGTCTTTGAATTGATTCGAGGCAGCTTAGGTAGGTGTGGCGGAAGAGGAGGGATTCGAACCCCCGATACCCTTTCGGGTACGCCAGTTTTCAAGACTGGAGCCATCAACCGCTCGGCCACTCTTCCGCACATCGATGATAAACCACGGGCCCGGCGCGGTCGCCGATATTCCCCCGGTCCGGCTGGCTTTCGAGCCCCTGCGCGGGGCGCTTCCAGTCCACTGAATTCAGGGGCAAAATGACCTGCCTGCCGGACTGTCCGCCTATAATCGTGTCACTGACGGAGGGGCGCATCCATGGCCACCAGCACAAGCCGGAGGAAGATGGTGGTGATCGTCCTGGGCTCGGTGCTGTTTGTGCTGCTGTGCGCGTTCATGGCGATGAACGCCTTCAACAACTTCCTGAACCCCATCACCACGGAAGAGACGATCGTCTTCACCGGTCTGTCGTTTGTCGCCTTCCTGTTGTTTGTTGTCGTGCTGGTGCTGCTGGTGCGGAATGTTCTAAAGCTGTATGCCGACCAGCGCAGCCGGGTACTCGGCACGCGCCTGCGCACGCGCATGCTGTGGGGAGCGGTGCTGGTCTCGCTGATTCCCATCGTCTTCATGTTTCTCTTCAGCTACCTGCTGATGAACCGCGCTGTCGACCGCTGGTTCTCGCAGGACCCGAACGAGATGCGGGTGGACTCGAACACGCTGGCGCTGGAGCTGGCGCAGTACACGTCGGCAAATGCGCGCGCGGAAGCCACCGCGATTGCTACGTCGCTGCCCGCTGCCGAGACTGCTCTGAATGCCGTTCCCAGCACCGACCGCGCGGCGGCCGACGGGCGCGTCCTGCTGCAGCACGAGACCACGCTACAGGGCGGCTTTGCCATTGTCTATCGCGGAGGCCACTCGGTGGCTGCGTTCAACATGCCGCAACGCGCCGCCGGCCCGGCGCAGGTGAAGCCGTGGATCCCGCAGAGCAGTCCGGCCGACGAGGATGTAGAGCCGCCCTCCGCACGAGCGCCGGTCACGGTGCATACGGCGGGCGACCTGGACGCCACCATCCTGGGGGTGGCCCAGCGCTCGGACCTTCCCATCTTCTCGGTGGGCGGCGTGGACTACGCACTTGGTACCGCCGCCATTCAGCAGGGCGGCACGGTGGTGGCGGGATTGCCCATGCCGGAGGGCATGGCGACCACCATGGCGCACTTCCAGAAAGCGGTGGACAACTACTGGATCGCCTACCGCCAGCGCCGCCAAGTGCGCAATCTGTACCTGCTGCTGCTGCTGATGCTGACCAGCCTGGCGCTGTTCGCCTCCAGTTGGCTGGCGCTTCACCTCTCCAAGCAGGTGACCAAGCCGGTGGAAGCGCTGGCCGACGCAATGGAGGCGATCGCCGCCGGCAACTATGCGCGTCGCGTGGCTGAGAGCGCCACCGAAGAGCTCGGCGAACTGGTCCGCAGCTTCAACCATATGGCCGCCGACCTGGAAGGCAGCCGCCAGGCGGTCGAGACTTCCAATGCCCAGCTCTCCCAAGCCAACGCCGCGTTGGAAGCACGCCGCGGCGAACTGGAGACGATGCTCGAGACCATCCCCAATGGCGTTGCCACGCTGGACACCAGGCGCTGTGTGGTGCTGGCCAACCGCGCTCTCTCTGAGATGCTCGACCCCGGCGGCCAGACCCCCTTCATCGGCACCTCCATCGAAAAAATCTTCCCCGCCGAGGCGATGGAACAGCTTGACCACCTGCTGCGGCGCAGCCATCGCATGGGCGCGGCCGCGGGCGAGATGGAGATGACAACCGCGGGGAACGGCACGCGCAGCGGAGGCACCATGTACCTGCAGGTCACGGTCGCGCTGCTGGAAACCGGCAGCGGCGTCGAACGCACCCATCACGGCTACGTGCTGGTGCTGGAGAACGCCACCGAACTGCTGCGCGCGCAGAAGCAGTTCGCCTGGAGGGAGGTCGCTCGGCGGGTGGCGCACGAGATCAAGAATCCGCTCACCCCCATTTCCCTGTCTGCGGAACAAATCCGCCGCCATATCGATCGCCTGGCCGCAACCCTCAAATCGGCGCAGGTCGAGTCGCCGTCGGTTGCAGTCATCCGCCGCTCCAGTGAGGTCATTTCTTCATCGGTAGAGAGCATGAGGTCGCTGGTCGACCAGTTCGCCGCGCTGGCCCAGTTCCCCACCGCGCAGCCGCATCCCGCCGAGCTGAACACCATCATTGAGAACTCGCTCGCGCTCTTCGCCGGACGCCTTCAGAGCATCCTTTTGGTCAAGCGGCTGGATCCCGGCCTTCCGCTCGTCCTCGCCGACCCCGAAGCCATGAAGCGCGCCCTGGGCAACCTGATCGACAACGCCGCCGAAGCCATGCAGCAGAGCTTGTTGCGCGAACTGCGCATCAGCACCGCGCTGCTGCCCAGCGGCATGGTCGAACTCGCCGTCTCCGACACCGGCTCCGGCCTCACCGACGAGATGCGCGAGCGTCTCTTCCTGCCGTACTTCTCCACCAAGCAGCGCGGCACCGGGCTCGGCCTCGCCATCGCCGCCAAGATCATCCAGGAACACCAGGGCACCATCCGCGCGGAAAAGAACTCGCCCGCCGGCGCGAAGTTCATCGTCGAACTCCCCACCGCCCCCACTCCCGAACCCGAACCCGCTCTCGAACCCACACCCGTCGCAACCACAACCTCCTAACCCAGCACGTCTTCAACTAGCAACCAGCAACTAGCAACTAACAACTGCCCTTATGAACCACATCCTGATCGTCGACGACGAAGCCGAAATCCGCGACTCGCTGGAGAGCATCCTCAGCGAGGAGGGTTATGCGGTGACGACCGCCGCAACCGCCGGCGAAGCCCTCACCCTGCTCGCCGACGCCAGCTACGACGCCGTCCTGCTCGACGTCTGGCTGCCCGACCGCGACGGCCTGGACGCGCTCGCCGACATCCGCCAGATGGACAGCGCGCATCTGCCCGAGGTCATCATCATCAGCGGCCACGGAACCATCGAAGCGGCGGTGCGCGCCACCAAGCTCGGCGCCTACGACTTCCTGGAAAAGCCGCTCTCGCTCGACCGCACGCTGATTGTGCTGAAGAACGCGATCAGCGCGCGCCGGCTCCGCGAGGACAACCGGGAGTTCGTGCGCCAGCTCAGCTTCCGCGCCTGCGTCACCGGCAACAGCGTGCCCATGAAGGCGCTGCGCCAGCAGATCAAGCTGATGGCCCCCACCAACGGCCGCGTGCTGATCTATGGCGAAAGCGGCACAGGCAAGGAACTCATCGGCCGGGCAATGCACGCCGAAAGTCTTCGCAAGGATAGAGTCTTCGTCGAGCTGAACTGTGCCGCCATCCCCGAGGACCACATTGAGACGGAACTCTTCGGCTACCGCCGCGGCGCCATCGCCGCTGGGCCGGGCACGCCCGCGGAGAAGCGCGGCACCTTCGAACGCGCCGACGGCGGCACGCTCTTCCTGGACGAGGTGGGCGACATGAGCCTGAAGACGCAGGCCCGCGTGCTGCGCGCGCTGGATGAGCAGCGCTTTCTCCCCGTAGGCGCCACCCAGCCGGTCCACGTTGACGTGCGCGTCATCGCCGCCACCAACAAGGACCTGGAGGAGGAGATCGCGCGCGGCAACTTTCGCGAAGACCTGTTCTACCGCCTCAACGTCATCCCCTTCTTCGTCCCGCCGCTGCGCGAGCGCAAGGAAGATATTCCGGAGCTGGTGAAGGAGTTCCTGCAGGAGTTCGGCGCGCAGTACGGCCGTCCCCACGTGGAGATGCATCCCGACGCGCTCGACGCGCTGCGCCAGTACCACTGGCCGGGCAACGTCCGCGAGCTGCGCAATCTGGTGGAGCGCGTGCTGATCCTCAACCCCAAGACGCTGCGCATCGAACGCAGGCACCTGCCCACGCTGGTCGCCCGTGATGGGGCCAGGTCCGGCGCGCGCGCTGAGGAGTTCTCCACGCTGCAGGAAGCCCGCGAGGCGTACGAGCGCGACTACATCCTGAAGAAGCTAGACGAGTGCCACGGCAACGTCAGCCGCACGGCCGAAGCGCTCGGCCTCGAACGCTCCCACCTCTACCGCAAGATGCGCGCCCTCGGCGTCACGGTGAAGGAATAGCGCGCCGGGACATGGACCGATGAAGAACAAACGCGGCAAGCCCCCTGGCCCTCCACAAACCCCCGCCGCACCGTCCGCACCCGCAGCGATAGACCGCCTGCTCAACCAGGCTTTCGCCCAGCACGCCGCCGGCCGGCTGGCTGAAGCCGAAGCCCTTTGCCGCCAGATCCTGGGCGCCTCCCCCAACCACGCCGTAGCGCTCCACCTGCTCGGCGTCATCGCCTACCAGGCCGGCCAGAACCCCCTCGCTCTCGAACTCATCGACGCCGCCCTCCAGGCCAACCCGCAATCTGCCGAGGCCTGGACCCACCGCGGCGCCGTTCTCCACGCCCTCCGCCAATACCCGGAGGCCCTCGCCAGCTACGACCGCGCCATCGCCCTCAACCCCAGCTATGCCGACGCCCACAACAACCGCGGCAACACCCTCCACTCCCTCCGCCGCTACCAGGAAGCCCTCGCCGCCTGCGATCAGGCCATCGCCCTCCGCCCCGACTATCCCGAAGCCCTCAACAATCGCGGCAACGCGCTCCTCGCCCTCGATCAACATCAAGCCGCCGTCGAAAGCTACGACCGCGCCATCGCCCTCAATCCCAACTTCGCCGACGCCTACAGCAACCGCGGCAACGCGCTCCGGTCCCTCAACCTCGCCAAGCCCGCCAGGCGCGACTCCTCCGGCCGCGACCTCGTCTTCTACTGCGGCCGCATCAGCGAAATCTGGA
The DNA here is from genome assembly GCA_003162875.1 of Granulicella sp. Classification (GTDB taxonomy): domain Bacteria; phylum Acidobacteriota; class Terriglobia; order Terriglobales; family Acidobacteriaceae; genus Edaphobacter. Next base: position 6,990 of record PLUT01000148.1, on the reverse strand, counting down.
ACCCCACCACCACCGGCATCGGCGGCTCCGAGGAGGCCGTCCTCTGGCTCTCCCGCCTGTTCCACCACCGCGGCTGGAACGTCACCGTCTACGCCAACTGCGGCGAGCACGAACAGGTCTACGACGGCGTCACCTGGAAGCCCTACTGGCTCTGGAACCCCCGCGACAAGCAGAACGTCACCATCCTCTGGCGCTTCCCGCAACTCGCCAGCCACAACATCAACTCCGACAAGGTCATCCTCGACCTCCACGACGCCATACCCGAGAGCGACTTCCCGCTCGGCGACATCAACCGCATCCACAAGATCTTCGTCAAATCCCGTTTCCACCGTTCGCTCTTCCCCTCGATTCCCGACGAAAAGTTCACCATCATCCCCAACGGCATCGACACGCAGCTCTTCGACACGGCCGCAGCCGCTCGCGATCCGCACCTCCTCATCAATACCTCCTCCGCCGACCGCAGCCTCGAAGCCTTCCTCGACTGCTTCGAGCAGATCAAGCAGCAGGTTCCCCACGCCAGAGCCGAGTGGGCCTACGGCTGGGGCGTATGGGACGCAATCCACTCCACCGACTCCAATAAGATGGCCTGGAAGGCTGCGATGCAGGCCCGCATGCGCCAGCTCGGCGTCGCGGAGCTCGGCCGCATCAGCCACGCCGAGGTCGCCCAGCTCTACCTCCGCGCCAACATCTTCGCCTACCCATCCGAGATGGCGGAGATCGACTGCATCTCCCTCTCCAAAGCCATGGCCGCCGGCGCCATTCCCATCACCACCGACTTCGCCGCCCTCGGCGAAAAGTCCGGCCACGGCGGCGTCTTCATCCACTCCACCAAAACCAAGGACAACTGGATCCAGCCTGGGCAGCTTCACGTCGCTATGACGGACCCCGAACAGAAAGCCCAATTCGTCCGTGCCGCCGTCGATCTCCTCCGCAACCCGCCGCCCGAATCCGCCCGCGACTCCATGCGCGCGTGGGCCCGCTCCACCTTCGACTGGAACACCATCGCCGATGCCTGGCACGACGCCCTCACCGGCCCGCAAGCCAACGCCGCGCTGGCCAGCTACGACCACGCCATCCGCCTGAACCCCAACCACGCCGAGGCCCACCATAATCGCGGCTGTGCCTTCCACGCGCAACTCGCCTACGAGGCCGCCATCGAGTGCTACGACCAGGCCCTCCGCCTCAAGCCCGACTACGCCAACGCGCACGCCAACCGCGGCAACGCCCTGCTCGCCCTCAAACAATACTCGGCCGCCCTCGCCAGCTTCGACCGCGCGCTCGCCCTTCAGCCAGACTACGAATACCTCCGCGGCACGCGCCTCCACACCAAGCGCCTCCTCTGCGACTGGCACGACGACGCAGCCGACCTCGCGCAACTCGAAGCCGCCATCGCCCGCGGCGAACGTGTCGCCCTCCCCTTCGCTACCCTCGCCCTCACCGCATCGCCCGCCCTGCAAAAACGCGCCGCCGAAATCTACGTCGCCGACAAGCATCCTCCGCGCCCCGAGTCCGAAGCCGCGCCCATCCTGCCGCACCTGGCGCACAGCAGGATCCGCATCGGCTACTTCTCCGCCGACTTCTACAACCACGCCACCAGCTACCTCATGGCCGAGCTCTTCGAGCGCCACGACCGCACCCGCTTTGAAATCCTCGGCTTCTCCTTCGGCCCCGACACCGGCGACCCCATGCGCAGCCGCGTCTCCGCCGCCATGGACCGCTTCCTCGATGTCCGCTCCCTCACCGATCGCGACATCGCCCAGCTCAGCCGCTCGCTCCAGGTCGACATCGCCGTCGACCTCAAAGGCTTTACCCGCGACCACCGCGCCGGCATCTTCGCCCACCGCGCCGCGCCCATCCAGGCCAGCTATGTCGGCTATCCCGGCACCATGGGCGCTCCGTGGATGGACTACCTCATCGCCGACCCCACGCTCATCCCCGCCCGCAGCCGCCACCACTACAGCGAAAAAATTGCCTACCTCCCCGGCACCTACCAGCCCAACGACGCCCGCCGCCCCATCGCGGCCACCACCCCCACCCGCGCCGCCGAAGGCCTGCCTGAAACCGCTTTTGTCTTCTGCTGCTTCAACAACACCTACAAGATCACCCCTGCTGTCTTCGCCCTCTGGATGCGCATCCTCGCTCGCGTCGAAGGCAGCGTCCTCTGGCTCCTGGAAGACAATCCCGCCTCCATCGCCAATCTGCGCGCGGAGGCCGCCCGCTGCGGCATCTCCCCCGCTCGCCTCATCTTCGCCCGCCCGCAACCCATCGCCGAGCACCTCGCCCGCCACGCCCTGGCCGGCCTCTTCCTGGACACCACGCCCTACAACGCCCACACCACCGCCAGCGACGCCCTCTGGACCGGCCTCCCCATCCTCACCCTCCCCAACGAAACCTTCGCCGGACGAGTCGCCGCCAGCCTCCTCCGCGCCACATCGCTCCCTGAGCCAGCCCTCACCGGCCTGATCGCCACCAGCGAATCCGAATACGAGCAACGAGCCGTCGCCCTGGCCCAGCACCCGGAGCGCCTTCTGTCCCTCCGCACCCACCTCCGGCAAAGCCGCGCCACCGCCCCGCTCTTCGACACCGCCGCCTTCACCCGCCACCTGGAAGCCGCCTACACCGCGATGTTCGCCCGCCTCCAGTCCCACCTGCCCCCGGACCACATCCACATCGCTAGCTCCGCGCCCTCGCCCGCCGCCGGCAACAAATAAGAACCACATGCCTTGCTACTGCACAATTAACCCTGCGCTGGCTGCGTGCGAGAGTGCGCCGGAGCTTGCGGTGACGGTGACGCTGAAGGGTTGGATGAGTGGCAGGGTCACGTTGGGCCCGCATCCTGTGAGCGCTGCCGAGGCTCCCGCAGCCGCCAAGAGCAGCAGGATGCACCCAACCCAGCCCGCGAGTTTGCCTTGAGGTTTCAATCTGCACGGGAAGGGCAGATCCCTGATGCGTATGAAACCGCCGCGAACTAGACCGGAGTATGGCAAGGGGCCCCGTGCAGGCCACTATACATCTCAGCAGACCAAATGCTTCATTTATCTGGGGTGCACGGCTTGCGTCACGATTTCTTTTTTCCCGGCGCGCACGAACATTCTGCATAGAATGGGTGCCGAACCACATATGCTCATGCCGAGCAGTTGAGTGTATGTTGTCCACACCTTAATCGGAGGTATGTATGTTTGGATCGAGTTTAGTGGTTCTGTGTTCTCTGTCAGTAATCGCGCTTATGGCGATCTATTTCCCTAGCGTTTATATCCGCAAGTCGAACGTGATGATCCGCCTCTTGGAAGAAATCGCGGCGAACACACGCAAATAAAGCAGCCCTTACAAGTTGCGCGGAGTCAGGAAGTGCGTTTCTTCGCGGCCCGCTTCTTTTCGCTGGCCGCTTGGGTCATGCTTCCTCATTCAGCAAGTCTTCGACACTCTCAGAACCATATAGGGTGTGAATGCATGCAATACGGCACCCGGCTTCCGCTCGGAAGCACCGTTGGACGGTGGACTCGGTTCCTGCCGAGTCGAACCTCCCACCATGCGGCGTTCGCGGCAACTTCGTTTGCCCTTGGGCTTCCATCTGACGCTACCCGATAGCCGCGAAAGCCGCCTCCAATCCCACCTGGGGCTTTACCGCTGAGACGAGTTGCGCCGCACCCGCGCCCGCACCGCGGAGAACAACGCCCCCGCGCCGCCCACCAGCGCCAGCACCGCCGTCGGGTTCTCCGGCGAATCCGTGCAGCCCGTCTGCCCATACAGCGGAGCAGCCACCAGCACCATCACCGCACATCCGAAATATAGAAGACTCGACTTCTTCATGAGATTCCTCCCTCGCCAAACTCGTGTCGCTGCTGAATCGCCGGGGCTAAAGCCCGATCATTCATGAGCCCTTTACCGCGGGCTGAAGCCCGCTGCTAATCCAAAAAAACTCGATCCCGCGCACGCACGTCGTTACGGCGTTGTCCCCAGGGTATTGTTCTTGGCTGCCAGTGACACCGGCGTCACCACCGGCGTCGCCGCGCCGACCATCACCTGCATATAATAGAAGGGGTTGGTGTATTGAAAGTTATATACGTCATAGTTCAACACGACATCGCCCGATCCGTCGATCCCGATGCTGTTGTAGCCGTTGGAGACCGTGAATCCAGTGCTGCCTGAGAGAAACGTCCCCGTGGGAGAGATTTCGCTGATCGTATTTGGGTCCGCGACCCAGGCGTTGCCCGCGCCATCGATGGCGATCGCCCCGGGATTGCCCAGCGCGCTGTTCGTGTAACCGGTGGAAGAGGAAACGAGGCCTCCCGTGCTGGAGATCTCGACTACGCTGCCGTTGGTGCCGCCGCTGTTGGACACCCACACATTCCCACTGTGGTCGATGGCGATGCCCGTGGGCGTACTCAGAACTGCTGCGGTGTAACCCGTGCTTCCGGATTGCGCAACGCCGGCGTTTGACAACTTGACGATCGCGCCACTGCTTTCGTCCGCGATCCAGGCGTCACCGGAGGAGTCGATGGCCACTGGCCCCGGAGCTGAGAGTCCGCTGCCGGTAAACGTCCCGGAAAGCGTACCGGTGCTCGATACCTTGACCACGTTCCCGCCACCGTAATTCCCAATCCACGCATTGCTGGACGCGTCCATGGCGATGGACACGGGGGTCGACAGGCCTAGCCCGTTGTAGCCGTTGGTGGGTGACAGGAGTGTGCCGGAATTGCTGAACTTGCCGACCGCGCTCGAGTTGAGCGCCCACGCATTGCCGTTCACATCGATGGCGATGTTATACGGGTTATTGAATCCGCTGTAGCCGTTATAGCCGGTAAGATCGTACCCTTGGCCGTTCAACTTAAACACATAATCGGTCGCAAACCAGACATCGTCGTTAGCATCGATCGCGAGCGCCCCAAAGTCGTTAAACAGACTGTTGTCGTAATAAATCGACATGGTGAAGTCATTTGGCTGGCCCATCAGCGTCGGGCTGAACTGCGCATTTGCCATCGACAAACCATACAGCGTACCTACCGCCGCCACGGGATTATGCGCGATATTGATCGCCGCCGTCGCCGTATCCGCCGGCGGGTTCCCCGTCGTCCCGCCCGACTCCGCATTCGCAAACAACGTCGTGCACGCCGAACCCGTCCCATTCGAGTTCACGCACGCAGCCAGAATGTTCCCCAGCGTATTGACCTCAGCCTGCGGTGCATCGCCCCCGCCACTCCCCGCTGTTAACGGCGGGATAGCTGCGTTCGCCACGCCCGATGTTTGCAACACCTGCGCATTCACAAACGCATTCGCAATCCCCAGCTTGGCCGCCGGCGTCCCCGAACTCGACACATGCACCGCGTCCGTCGCAAACCCCGCAAACGCGTACGCCGCCGCCACCGTCGAAACCTCGTTCATAAAGACGAACGGAGTCCCAGTTGCGAACGCGGAGGTGCCACCCGGACAGTTGCCCAGTGCCGCCATCAGCCCCGCAGCCGGGTTCGTCCCCGTCCCTAAGCCCGGGTTGCCGCCCAGCGCATATAGATAGACCTGCTGCCCCGCCGTACAGCTATAGTCGCCCGTGATGCTGAAGTTGCCGTTGCTGTCGGTGGTCACGTAATAATCTAGATAGGTAGGGTCGCTCGGGGTGGTGTCCTGCGTTCTGCCAGTCCCAGCCGTCAGCAGCGACACCGACGCGTTCCCGTAACCATTGGTATTGGGCGTGAAGACGCCGGCATTCGCCGCAAACAGGTACACATGCGCGCCGATGATCGGGTTCTGCCCACCATGCACGATGCCGCTAATCGCCGCCCCCGCCTCCGCTGTGGGCGCAGCGGTCGTGTTCAACGTGCAGCCGGTAAGGACCAGGGCAAGAAGACAGGCAAGAGACAGAGCCCAGGCAGAAGAGCGCATCACACCTCCAACAAACCCAGGAGTGATGGCCCCGCTCCCCCTTTTTCGTTTAGTGAGAGTTGAAGACTCTACCGAATCCCCCCGGTTGTCAAGTCAATTTCCGCGGGAATGCTGCGCAATCTTCCCTCTCGCGTTACCCTTGTATCTTCCATGGTGAAACGTCCCTCCCCGAAACCCGCCAAGCCGCCGCAGCCGCCCGCCGACCGCTACGTCTGCGTGCATGGCCACTTCTACCAGCCGCCACGCGAGAATCCCTGGCTGGAGACGGTCGAAGTGCAGGAATCCGCCGCGCCCTGGCATGACTGGAACGAGCGCATCACCGCGGAGTGCTACGCGCCTAACGGCGCCGCGCGCATCACCAACCGCCAGAACGAAATCGTGCGCATCGTTAATAACTACGCGCGCATGAGCTTCAACTTCGGCCCCACCCTGCTCAAGTGGCTCGCCGACCGTGCCCCCCGCGCCTATCGCATGATCCTGGACGCGGACCGCGCCAGCGCCCTGCGCTACGGCGGTCACGGCTCCGCCATCGCCCAGGTTTACAACCACGTCATCATGCCGCTGGCCAGCCGGCGCGACGCTCTCACCCAGATCCGCTGGGGCATCGCCGATTTCCAGTACCGCTTCGGCCGCCGCCCCGAGGGCATGTGGCTGGCGGAGACCGCCGTCAACCGCAGCGTGCTCGATCTGCTGGCGACCGAGGGCATCCAGTTCACCATCCTCGCGCCCCACCAGTGCGCCCGCGTCCGTCCCCTGCAACAGGAACCTCAATCCGCCGCATCGAACAACGATCAGCCTTCAACTGACAACCAGCAACTAGCAACTGACAACTCGCCTTGGACTCCCACCACCAACTCCAACGCCGTCGTCGACCCCACCCACCCCTACCTCGTCCGGCTGGACGAAGGCCGCAGCATCGCCGTCTTCTTTTACGATGCCCCGCCCTCCCGCGCCATCGCCTTCGAAGGCCTGCTGAACAGCGGCGAAGCCTTCGGCGCACGCCTGCTGGACGGCTTCCGCCCGCCCTTGCCCGACGCCCCCGCCCAGTCCGAATCCGAAGCCCAGCTCTCCCACGTCGCCACCGACGGCGAGAGCTACGGCCACCACCACAAG
>PLUT01000243.1 GCA_003162875.1 Granulicella sp. | reverse complement strand
ACAAATCGTCAAGATGGCTAGGACAGCTGCACGCAAAATCCACTAACAAAATGGTTTCAACTGCTGCCCTTACTCCCGCCCCTTCACCGGGTCATACAAATACCGATCGCTGGTTTGTCCCCAGCGCCTCGTTGTACAAGCCGGTCGCCCCAGCCTCTCAGAGATCAGCCGTAAACTTCCGCCCCCCGTAAAATATTCCGAGGATCAGGACCCGTTTCTCTACCACCTTGAAATAGATTGTGGCTCGGCGCTCAAATCCGGTCGTACGGATGCCGGGAGCAAGGTCGTCGCGCATGGTTCCCCGAAACGGCGCAACCGCCAATGCGAGGCAGGCATCGGTGAGCCGTTGGACTATAGCGCTCCGCATTTGCTGGATAGAAGCGCTCCGCGAGGTTCGCTTCAAGCTCTTGCAGTTGCAACTCAGCCTCTACGGAGAAGAAAACCTCATAGGGCATCAGGTCGCTTGCAGCCGCTGACGCCGCCGGGCTTCGAGGTTCCGCTCTACCTGCTCGATTGGAATTGCAGACGAGGGCTTCGCCATCAGCCGGTCGTGGGCCGGAATCAACACCTCCCGCTCCCAGTGTTCCCGCTCCTCGGACTCCTGTTTGAGCGCCATCAACCCTTCGTGGATGACATCGCTCTCGGAGGCGTACTCGCCACTTCGTACTTTGCCGCGAATGAACTCGATTGCCGCTTCGTCGGTGAGCGTAACGCGGATCTGGCTTTGTGGCATATCCCCCTCCTGTCTGCGATGATACGCGCGGGCGAGTGGAAGATCACTCGGATTTCGCCCCCTACTCCCGCCCTTTCACCCGGTCGTATAAATAGCGGTCGCTGGTCGTGCCCAGGGCTTCGTTATAGAGTTCCGTCGCGCCGGCGGCCTTCTTCAGTTCCTCGCTGAACTCGTGGATGGCCCGCAGGTGGTCCGCCGTTGCCGGAATCTCCATCTTTGGCGTCTTCAGGAACTTCTGGTAGCCCTTGTCCACCAGCCGCGCAATCTGTCCGCCGAGCAGCCAGCCTGGCCGCGCCAGCACCAGCGTGGTCCCGTCTGGGGCGGCTGCAATCTCCGCCGCAACGCCGTACTTGTGGACCTGGAAGGCTTTAGCGCCGTTCCCTGAACCGTCTTTGGCTGCGGATACATCGAATTGACTGCCGGCGAGCGTTGCCAGCGCGACGGTAAAAGTTGGCGGCGGGATCTTCTTGGACATACGTTTGGATGCCTGTAGACTCAATTAACTGTCGCACATCCGGTGCCAGGCTTCAAACCCGAATCGGCACAGCGGTTAGCCGGCCGCCGGGAATGTCTGCAAGGTCTTGGAATGAAGGGAAAGTTTTGATGATTGCAACGGCCCGCTCCTTTGGAGCGACCCTGCTGGAACGCATCGGCAACACGCCCCTGGTCAACCTGGAGCGGCTGACGGCGCATCTTCCCGGCGTCCATATCGCGGGCAAGGCAGAGTGGGCGAACCCCGGCGGCTCCGTGAAGGACCGGGCCGCGGCGGCGATCGTGCTCGACTTCCAGCAGCGCGGATTGCTCAAGTTTCACCATCCGCCGGGCACTCACGGGCGGGCCCTGATGGATGCCACCAGCGGCAATACCGGCATTGCCTACGCCATGCTGGGTGCGGCGCTGGGCTTTCCGGTTACGCTGTGTGTGCCTGCCAACGTCTCGGCGGAGCGCAAGCACATCCTCGCCGCCTACGGCGCGCAGGTCATATGGACCGACCCGGCGGACGGATCGGACGGCGCCATCCGCACCGCCCGTGCCCTGGCCGAAGCCGAGCCCGAGAGCTATCTGTACGCCGACCAGTACGGCAACGAGCAGAACTGGAAGGCCCACTACCGGACCACCGCCAACGAAATCTGGAAGCAGACCGAGGGCCAGGTCACCCACTTTGTCGCCGGCCTGGGCACCAGCGGCACGTTTATGGGCACCACCCGCCGGCTGAAGGAACTCAACCCAAAGATTCAATGCATCTCCATGCAGCCGGACTCGCCTTTCAACGGATTCGAGGGGCTCAAGCACATGGCCACGGCGATTGTGCCGCCCATCTACGATCCCAACCTCGCTGACGTCTCCATCCTGATGGAGACCGAGCGCGCCTACGCCATGGCCAAGGAGCTTGGCCGCAAGGACGGTCTGCTGGTCGGGGTGTCGGCGGCCGGTGCGGTGGCCACGTCGCTGCAGATTGCCGAGCAGGAGGCCCGTGCCGGACGCGAGGCGGTCATCGTCACCATCCTCTGCGATTCCGCCGACAAGTACCTCAGCGAGCGCTTCTGGCGGGAGGGGTGACGGCGATGTTGAAACTCAGCTACGCGGACTACCAGGCCCTGCGCGCGCACGGCGAGCAGACCTATCCGCATGAGTGCTGCGGCGTNNCTCATCCGCATCCAGCGCGAGGCACGCGGCCTGGGCCTGGATATTGTCGGCTTCTACCACTCCCACCCGGACTGTCCGGCGCAGTGGTCGAAGACGGACTTCGACGAGGCCCACTGGGTTGGCTGTTCTTACATCATTACCCGCGTGGATAAGGCCAGCGCGACGGTGACCAACTCGTTCCTGCTGGCCGGCACGGGCGAGGAAGACAAGCAGTTCATCGATGAACCGCTGGAGATCGAAGTATAGGAATTGAAACAAGAGGTCGTACTCTGAGACAGGAGACAAGCCAGGCATGAAGATTCACATTCCCACACCCTTGCGGAGCTACACCGGCGGACAACCGTCCGTCAGCGTCCCCGGCGCAACCGTGGGCGATGCATTGCAACAATTGACGGGTGCATATCCTGAGCTGCGCCAGCAACTCTACACCGGCGAAGGCAAACTACGGTCGTTCGTGAATATCTACCTGAACGACGACGACATCCGCTACCTGCCCGCGAAAGAAGCGACGGCAACCGCGGACAGCGACGAACTGACCATCATTCCGTCGATTGCCGGCGGCTGTTAGCGAACGCCCACCGGATTCCTTTGCTTGTCATCCGGATTCCTTGCTTGTCATTCCGCAGCGCAGCGGAGGAATCTGCTTTTGTAACCGAAACTGTTCGCTCCACTCAAGTTTTGTAACCGAAATGGATCACCTGCCCGCATCTCGGGCGAAGGAAATCTCGAATGGCAACTGCAACCCTACCGGAAACCGCGCTCCCCAAGCTTTCCAACGAAGAGATCTCGCGCTATTCGCGCCACCTCATCCTGCCCGAGGTCGGCATGGAGGGCCAGCAGAAGCTGAAGGCCGCCAAAGTCCTCTGCGTCGGCACCGGCGGGCTGGGCGCGCCGCTCGCGCTCTATCTCGCTGCAGCCGGCGTCGGCACGCTCGGCCTGGTCGACTTCGACACCGTCGACGCCAGCAACTTGCAGCGGCAGATCATCCACTCGACGAAAACGGTCGGCATGCTTAAAGTCGACTCCGCCGAACTCATGCTCAAGGGCCTCAATCCCTTCATGAACGTGGTGAAGCACAACACCATGCTGACCAGCGCCAACGCGCTCGAAATCTTCAGGGACTACGACATCATCGCCGACGGCACGGACAACTTCCAGACGCGCTACCTGGTCAACGACGCGTGCGTCCTCTCCGGCAACAAGCCCAACGCCTACGGCTCCATCTTCCGCTTCGAAGGGCAGGCCAGCGTCTTCGCCACCAAGGAAGGCCCGTGCTACCGCTGCCTCTACCCGGAGCCGCCGCCGCCCGGCCTGGTGCCTTCCTGCGCGGAGGGTGGCGTGCTCGGCATTCTGCCCGGCCTCGTCGGCGTCATCCAGGCCACCGAGGTCATCAAGCTCATCCTGGGAATCGGAGACAGTCTGGCCGGAAGACTGTTGCTCATCGACGCGCTGGGCATGAACTTCCGCACGCTCAAGCTGCGCAAGAACCCCGACTGCCCGGTCTGCGGCACGCATCCCACCGTGACCGCCCTGATCGACTACGACCAGTTCTGCGGCATCGAGAAGCCGAAGGCGGTCGGCCCGCTCGAGATCGCGCGCGAC
>PLUT01000349.1 GCA_003162875.1 Granulicella sp. | reverse complement strand
AGACGGGCGGGACGGCGTTGGGCGAGATCTCGACCAGGTCGAGCGAACGCTCGCGGGCCATCTTCAGGGCCTCAAAGGGAGGCATGATACCGAGCTGCTCACCGTTCTCGTCTATGACGCGGATTTCGCGGGCGCGAATGCGTTCGTTGGTACGGATGAAGGACTTGGCGGAACGTTTATCGATCGGTGGGATAGGTTGCCTCCACGGCGTGCCTCTCAGGCCGCCATGTCTTTAGTTGATTGGATTGCACGCCTCTGGTGAAGGTTGCGTATATAGCGAGAAGTATAGCATTTCGCAGCGTGCGTCCCGGCAAGGAGTCGTTGCCCCCAAGGCACGCGTGGGTCTCAGCAGAGTTCAGGCCGCCCGTAGCCCTAAACCCCGGTTGCATCCTACAAGAGAACTGATGCCTTACGCTGCCCCGGCGAATCGCCTGCGCGCCACGCCCGCCAAGCTCAAAATACCGGTACCGAATAGAGCCAGGGAGGAAGGTTCCGGAGTAGCGCTGGTCACCTCGGTCATTGTGGCAGTGCCCGAATAATCTACGTAGGTATTGTTGTTCGATGCTGTCGTCGACACGTACAAGACAACATCCGGGTTCGACGTGTTCACGCCGGATATTTCGAGCACGAAGTCGTTCCCACCGTTATCAACGTTCGTCCCGTTTAGAATGCCGCCGAAGGCGATGGTGCCGGCCGCATAACTAAATCCAGTTGGGATAGAGGCCGAAACCTCGCTATCACTGAAGGAGTTCACCGTTAAGTCGACCGTATCGTTGTTATAAATCAGCGTAGGGTCGAAGGTGACAGTGAATGACCCGCTGGCAGTCGTCTCACCGGTCACCGAGAAGGTGAAGATATCCGTGACGATGCTTGCCTGGGCGGTCCTGGTTGACACTGAAAAGATCACTGCCGCTGCAGTGAGCAGTAGACGAAGTCGAATCGACATAGATACCCCACCGGTAGATTGCTTTACCGTAAGCAATTTGGGCACCAAGGTGAGTGGCCTGGAATCTTGCAGTTGGACGCCCGGAACAGCATAATGCTGCAATATCTTGCAGAGGAATGGAACTTTTCTTACCCACGCACGGCGCGTGATTCAAGCTCTACTTCGCCGCTGCCAGTTGCTGTTGATATTCCGCGTAGGGGCCTTTGAAGTCCTCGATGCGGAAGCTGGATGGGCCACCCTCGAAGTGCCAGATGCGGGTGGCGACCTCATCGATCAGGTCGAGATCGTGGGTTACCAGCAGCACCGTGCCCTCGTACTTCTGCAGCGCCAGGTTGAGGGCGTTGATGGCTTCGAGGTCGAGGTGGTTGGAGGGCTCGTCGAGGACGAGGACGTTGGGCTTCTGCAGCATGAGCTTGCAGAAGAGCAGCCGGGCTGCCTCGCCGCCGGAGAGCGCATCGGTGCTCTTGAGGCCCTCCTCGCCGCGGAAGAGCATCTGGCCGAGGATGCCGCGGATGTCCTCCTTGGTGGCGTCCTCGTCGAACTGGTGCAGCCAGTCGTTGACGGTTAGCCCCAACTGGATGGAGCTCTTCATGTCCTGCTCGAAGTAGCCGATCTGCGCCTCGTGGCCCCATTTCACCGTGCCCGAATCGATGCCAAGGTCAGTCGCGTCGACACCCGGAGCATTGGCCAGCAACGCCTTGAGCATGGTCGACTTCCCTTGCCCGTTGCGGCCCATCAGGACAATCTTGTCGCCACGCATGCACGATGCGGAAAACCCGTCGACCACCTGCAACGGCGACCCGTCCTTCTGCTCGTACGCCTTCGACACTGCTTCGATTTCGAGGATGTGGCGTCCGGAGGGCCGCTTCTGTTCGAACCGGATATAGGGCCGCTGGATGTTCGACCGGGCGAGTTCCGTCACCGCGAGCCGCTCGACTTCCTTCTTGCGGGAGGTGACCTGGCTGGAACGGGTGCCCGCCGAGAAGCGCGCGATGAAGTCGTTGAGCTGCGCAATCTTCTTCTCGCGCTGCTCGTTCTGGCTCTCGACGCGCGAACGGATAGCGGTCTTCTGCTCCACCATGTCGTCGTAGCCGCCGTTGTACAGGATGATCGTCTCGTAGTCGATGTCGGCGATGTGGGTGCAGACCGAGTTGAGGAAATGGCGGTCGTGCGAGATGGTAATCAAGGTGCCGTTGTAGCGCACCAGGAAGTCCTGCAGCCAGAGGATGGAGTCGAGATCGAGGTAGTTGGTCGGCTCGTCCAGCAACAGCGCCTGGGGCTCGCCGAACAGCGCCTGCGCCAGCAACACGCGCACCTTCTGGCCGCCCTGCAGCTCGGACATCTTGCGCTCGTGCAATTGGTCCGCGATGTCGAGGCCCTGCAGGAGGATGGCGGCGTTGGCTTCGGCCTCGTAGCCGTCCTCTTCGCCGACGATGCCCTCCAGTTCGCCCAGGCGGCTGCCGTCCTCGTCGGTCATCTCCGGCTTCTCGTAGATGCGCTCGCGCTCTTCCAGGGCCGCCCAGAGGGGCTTGTTGCCCATAATGACGGTGTCGATCACCCGGAAGGCGTCGAAGGCATACTGGTCCTGCGAGAGCACGCCGATCTTCTTCGGGCGGACGACGTTGCCCTTCTGCGGATCGATTTCCCCGGTCAGTACCTTCATAAACGTGGATTTGCCGGAGCCGTTCGGGCCGGTGAGGCCGTAGCGCCGCCCGCTGGTAAAGGTGACCGAGACATCCTCAAAGAGGAGCTTGGCTCCGTAGCGCATCGTGACATTGGAAACTGAGATCATCGTATTCCTTCAAGTTTACAGGGTTCTTCGCGAACCCGGAATGAATCGGCCCGCACAAGTTCCACGCGCCTTCGACCTCTCTCTTTGATTGGAAGCAAGGGCAAGCCAGAGGCAGAACAGCCCCATTCGGCGGCTGATTGGCGCACGGAACGGAGCTGGATGTGAATTCTGCTTTCTTTCGAACTGGTTGGGCTATTGGCCGCGCCGAGCGGGGCCCGAACGGCTGGCGCCGGGACGGCTGCTGGAGAAACGGCCAGGGCCACCGGGACCGCGTCCGCCGGAGTTGCGGCTGGCAGGACGGCCGCGGAAGCCGTTTGCGTTGGAGCGGTAGGGGCTTGCGCCGCCGGCCGGAGTGTGCGCGGCGGCATCCCCCGACTTCCACGCGCGGGTTTCAAGCGCGAGCAGATCGGTGACGGGCGCGGAGAGATCGAGGGGCTTGTTGCGCTCCTCTTTCTCAAGGTTCTTATCGGCCTCGCGCCAGTCGAACTTTACCTTGAGCTCGCGCTCCATCTTGCGGGCGTCGGAGCGCTCCTGGGGCATCACGAAGGTAGTCGCGATGCCAGTGGCTCCGGCGCGGCCGGTGCGACCGATGCGATGGACAAAGTCGTCGGAACCATTGGGCAGGTCGTAGTTGACGACGTGGGCGATGTCCTGCACGTCGATGCCGCGCGCCGCGACGTCGGTGGCTACCAGCACGCGGTGCTTGCCGGTGGAGAAGCCCTTGAGGGCCGCCGTGCGCTGCGACTGGGAGCGGTCGCCGTGGATCACGTCGACATCGTGGCCAAGCCGCTCCAGCTTCTTCGAAATGCGGTCGGCGCCGTGCTTGGTCCGCGAGAAGACCAGGAAGGTCCCGGTCTCTTCGCGTAGCATCTGGTCGAGCAGGCCAAGCTTCTGGTCGGACATGACCGTACAGGCGCGCAGTTCGACCTGGTCGCACGGCTTGGAGGTCTGGCCGATCTCCACGCGCACTGGATTGCGCACGTAGTCGCGCACAACCTCACGCACATTCGCGTCCAGCGTCGCCGAGTAGCACATGGTCTGGCGGGTCCTGGGAAGCGCGCCCACGATGCGGCGGATCGATGGCAGAAATCCCATGTCCAGCATGCGGTCGACTTCGTCGAGTACGAGTATCTCAACCGTGCTGATGTTCACAGCGCGCCGGCGCAGGTAGTCTTCCAGCCGGCCGGGCGTTGCCACCACGAGCCGCGGCCCGCGGCTGAGCTGGTCGAGCTGGGTGCCTTCGGCGAGGCCGCCGCAGACCAGCACGGCATCGTTCTTCGCGCCCGGCATCAGTTTGACGTAGGCTTCGAGCACCTGCATGGCGAGCTCGCGCGTGGGCAGCAGGATGAGCGCGCGGATGGGGCCGCGCTTGCCTTGGACCCTGGCGATGGGATTCGCGTCCATGTGCTCGATCATGGGAATGAGGAAGCTCAGGGTCTTGCCGGTGCCGGTCTGAGCGGTGGCGAGGATGTCCGCGCCTTCGAGCGCCGGCGGAATCGCCTTCGCCTGCACGGGCGTGGGGATCTGAAACCCGGCGGCACTGAGACGGCCCTTGAGCGCGCTGGAGATGTGGAAGTCGTTGAAGTGGACGTTCTTCAGGAAGGGGAGGTGGGTCGCGGGATCAATCTGGATCTCGGACGAATCGACGTGGGTGGTGATGGATGCGGGGCGGACAGAGTTGTCCGCGAACGATGCGCTGTCTTCGAAAGATGCGTTGGTCATAAAAGGTGCAGTGATAGCCTCAGGCTCAAGAGTTGCGGTATTCAAAATGTTCCTTCTTATAGCGGTGTAAATGGTGCGCGAATAGATGCAGCGGTGCCGTTGGCACCTTGAAATAAGTAGTCAGCATGGCTGATCGGGTTCGATGAGCTGCTGCTGCACGGCGAGACGCGTCCATTTGACGTGTCTTCCAGCCAGAGCAACCAGCGCGTCTTCTTGCGGGGCGGGGCCTTGTTCGGCCTGCGGCCAATTGCACAAGTTCTGCGGTGGAAAAGGCAATCGCAGTCTCTGGCCAGAGACCTCAGAATCTCCCCGAAGTCCTTGCCTGCAATGCCCGCACTCGTCTCAATCGAGCGCAAGATCATTCTATCACATGGAGGCAACCGGCAGGTGTTGGCAGAAGAGTGTCACTGAATAACGCGCGCTTTGCAGCGAGGAGTGCCGACTGCGCACGCACCTGCTCGATCCTTAAACAAGCTGGGCCGCATCCATCGGACGCGGCCCAGAGTGGTCGAGAGAATCTCGCTCAAGAAGCCGGTTAGAAGTTCTCCGGTTCGTTGGGCATATCCAGGTCTTCGTCGTCTTCATCATCCTCATCGTCGAAGCTGCCAAAGCTGGCGGCCAGAGTTGCGGCGGGAAGAACCGACGTGGGCCCAGGGACCGGATTGCCCTGCTCGTCGATCTTCATGCCGAGCGACAAGCCCATCTGCGCGAGGATTTCCTTGATCTCATTCAGCGACTTGCGGCCGAAGTTCTTGGTCTTCAGCATCTCGGCTTCGG
>PLUT01000262.1 GCA_003162875.1 Granulicella sp. | reverse complement strand
TACTGCGAGCAGATGATGCTGGACCAGGGCTATGCGGCGGCTCCGGCCGGTGCGAGCGCGGACGAGGTGCGGAAGGCGAAGCTGATCCGGCTGGGGCAGTTGATGGATGCGCTGCTAAGGGATGCGCGGTTCGTGAACTCGATCAAGCTGCACACGGGCGAGGGCGAGCCCGCGGCCAAGTGGACGCTGGAGCAGGCGGAAGATTTCTTTGTGAAGCAGGGGTACCAGACGCGGGAGATCGCCGACGTGGAGACGAAGCGCGGGACGGCGGATGCGACGTACCTGTACTACACGCTGGGCAAGCTGGAGATTATGAAGCTGCGCGAGGATTACAAGAAGAAGATGGGCGCGGCGTTCAATTTGCAGACNNGGCGATGCTGGGGGATGGGTCGCCGGTGCTATGAGGTGAAGATGTCACGCAAGGTTCGTGCACGGCTAGCTTGGGCAACGTCTTTCTTGAAGCGCCGATGGGACTTCGATGATTACCCGCTCGATTTCGTCGACCAGGGGGAGTGCGATCCGAATCTGCCTGAAAGACTTCAGCACACGCGCTGGCGAGCAGACCTGATCAATTGGTTTGCTGTGTCAGGTGTCGGCGAAACAACGGAGGCCGCCCTCGCTGATGCGAAACAGAAGTTCGCTGCATTGAAAGCAAGCGGCGAAAGAATGTGGAGACCAGGGACTGGTCCTGGTGTTGTTTTTCCTGAGAACCAAGCTATCGACAGACTTCCCGAACTGCGCGACCACTTCATTCGCAAGGTGCTTGGGCTCGACTGGGCTTGGGTAACGGATGCGTCGTCGCTCTGGGACTTTCACACGAGGGCCAACAACGACGAAATGCATCTCAAGATTGGCGAAGTCTACGGGGTAGACGTATCTGACATTGAAGGCGCAAATCTTTTGGCCATACTAGAGCGAGTGATGGACGAAATAGGGACTTTTCCTGAGGACCCTTCGGTGCGGGCTGTCAGGCTTAGTAGAGATTCCCGCGGAAGACATATCCTCGGACTGCCAGAGCAGCCATGGAATCCATATTCACCGAGTTCTCCTAGCCAGCCTTGAACATTTGTTTTATGCCGCGGAGGGCCTGGCGGGTGCGTTCTTCGTTTTCGATGAGGGCGAAGCGGACGAAGGCGTCGCCGTGGTCGCCGAAGCCGATGCCGGGGCTGACGGCGGTCTTGGCGTCGATGAGGAGCTTCTTGGAGAAGTCGAGCGAGCCCATGGCGCGGAATTGTTCGGGGATTTTGGCCCAGACGAACATGGTCGCCTTCGGCATTTCGACGTGCCAGCCGAGCTTGTTGAGGCCGTGGACGAGGACATCGCGGCGGGACTTGTAATTTGCAACGATTTCCGCAACACACTCTTGCGGGCCGTCGAGGGCGGCGATGGAGGCGACCTGGATGGGGGTGAAGGTGCCGTAGTCGAAGTAGCTCTTGATGCGGCCGAGCGCGAGGACCAGCTTCTGGTTGCCGACCATGAAGCCGACCCGCCAGCCGGGCATGTTGTAGGACTTCGAGAGGGTGAAGAACTCGACGGCGATGTCCTTGGCGCCGGGGACCTCGAGGATGGAGGGGGCGCGGTAGCCGTCGAAGACCAGGTCGGCATAGGCGAGGTCGTGGATGATGTAGATGCCGAGGTCCTTGCATAGCGGCACCAGGCGCTCGAAGAAGGCGAGGTCGACGCACTGGGTGGTGGGGTTGGCGGGGAAGTTGAGGATGAGCAGCTTGGGGCGCGGATTCATGCGCGGCAGTTCGCGCTCGAGGGTGGCGAGGAGAGTGGCTTCGTCGGTGTCGTCGAGCGCGATGCTCTGGATCTGGGAGCCGGCGATGACAGGGCCGAAGATGTGGATGGGGTAGCTGGGATTGGGCACGGCGACGGTGTCCTCGCCATCGAGCATGGCGAGACAGAGGTGGGCGATGCCTTCCTTGGAGCCGATGGTGACGATGGCCTCGGTTTCGGGATTGAGATCGACGTTGTAGCGGCGCTTGTACCAGTCGCAGATGGACTTGCGCAGGCGGGGCAGGCCGCGGGAGAGCGAGTAGCGATGGGTCGCGGTCTTCTGCGCGGCCTCGATCAGCTTGTCGACGATGTGCTTCGGCGTTGCGCCGTCGGGGTTGCCCATGCCGAAGTCGATGATGTCTTCGCCGCGCTTGCGGGCGGAGGCTTTCAGTTCGCCTGTGATGTTGAATACGTACGCCGGGAGGCGCGTCAGCCTTCTAAACTCTTCCATGCTTTTCCTGTCAGTCCCCTTGCTCTATTGAAAGTATAGCCGGGCCGTTTCAAGAGAGTGAGAAAGCCGATGCTGACCGGGAACAGCAGCATCCTCTTCCTCTCGTGTTCTAGTTGTCTGAATTGGCGGGCAGTCGCCCAGCACTTCTAGAATCTCCAATACGGTGGGTAAGGAAATACCCAAAGCCCCGAATACTCTGGTCGCTTCGCCCAAGCGTCGAATGTATTCCGTAGGCCGGGATGTCGAATAAAGTGACGTGGGGGCTGAGGTTCGAGCGGTTGCCCGTCAGGAGGCGTGATGTCGTGCATCTCTCCGTTCTCTTCCACTACCGAATGCGACACGATATGGTAGCCGGTAAGCCCGCCTCCAATCGCGTCCGTGCCGTCGACCAACCAACCGCGAACGGGAATGCACCCCGACTTGCACGAGCACCAATAGTCAACATTTGGGTGACATGCTCTGGGCGAGGGTGTCCAGGCGCCGATTCTGGCGCAGCGTTCGACCTGTACCGGTTCGGGTCGTTCGGGGCGGTCGATCAACGCATACAATCCTACGAAGTACCGTTCTAATTCCTGCGGATCACCTTGCATTCCGTCCGTCTTTCTACTCCAACTTTTCTGCGGTCTGGAGTAAGGCTTGCTGTGCGTTTTTCTCCTGCGTGTAGACCTGCTCAAGGTGAGTTAGGCCGCCTTCAAATGCGTTGTACTTTGGGCGAAATAGCGTGTCGGCTTCTACTAGGCGGTAGCAGGCTGAGACCTCCGCCTCTGACTGTCCCTGAGTCGTATTGGGGTGGGAAGCAGACAAAAGAGGTTGGCACACTTGACCGTAACTCCTCGCATCGGTGAGAAGCTGATCGGTGATTGGTGCCGTAGACGATTCGAGAGACTGCCCTTCATAGTGCAATTGCTCAGTCTCATAGGACACCTGTGTCGCAGCAATCGATAGCTGGGAGCGGGCCACACTCGCGTTTGGATTCCCCGCTAGGCGCCGCTCTTTCTCGACAGAATCACGCACCTTAGCAGTAATGGCTTCGTATTGCTTTTCCACACCGGGGAATCTGCTGAGATGTACGTCCGCTTGCTGATCGAATTGCCGCATCTGCTCTACCAGCCGGTCAATTGCTTGTACGAAGGTTCTCTGCGACCGCTCGGCATTCTCACGGGCGACTGCGGCGGCTTTCGCTGAGACAATCGCTTGCGCACGACCGTTCAACTCGCTTAGCTGGGTTTGGTAGACGGTGAGGGGTACTCGCTTGAAGACGAGAGGTTCGGCCTGTTCGCCCGTAAGGGTGAGAGTATCCCCGCTGAAGGCACCCGAGAGCGTAACGGACTGAAGGCCGAACAGTCCGCTACCGGTGAGCGTCACATTCTCTCCGTCAACAGCTCCGGTGATCGAAGCTGAGTTGCGATCTATCCGACCGTCCGGCTTCAGGACGGATGCGGTGAGTTGGCCGGTGAGATGGTTGTCAGGTGTCCGAACGAGTTGGAGCCACACGACCGAGCCTGAATCGCTGACGAGATACGTCCCTGAGATGTCGTGCTGACATCCGCATAGCAGGATCAGGGCTGCAATCGCACACGTGCTCAGCCACTTCATAGGCATGTCCAAGAGCGTATCACCGGAAAGCAGACAGGCCACGGACACGGCGAGGGAATCAAGCTAGCAAATACATTTCACAATTCTGTGCGCGGTACGCTACTTTGCGGTGAACAGGATTTTTACGGAAAGGGTGCGCGGCGGGTAGCAGGAGGCGTTGTCGCAGGCCTGGTAGCGCAGCGTCCCATCCAGGGTATGGTCGCCGGGCATGGCCACCACGGGCAGCTTGATGGAGAAGTCGCCCGCGTAGACGTCAAGCTTGTCGGAGGGATCGAAGGCGAAGCTGTAGGGCTTTCCCGCGGGATACTGGAGCGCATCGGTCTTGACCCCGTTGGCGGCCTGCAGGGTGAGCACGGTGGGAATCAGGTACGGAGATTTAGGCGTGTGCGAGTTGACGTGGTATCCCGGCACCACCTGGAAGCGCAGCTCCAGTTCTGCGCGCCTGCCGGCCGGAACGGTCTGCGGTTCGGCGGAGTAGAGGATGTAGGTCTTGGGCTTGCCGGGGGCGTCCATGTCGAACTGGGCGACGACGCGCGGCGGCGTGGCGGAGCCGGCGAGCAGCGCCAGCGCAGCGAAGAAAGCGAACGGCCTCATTCTTTCGCTCCTGCCGCGATGGTCTGCTTCACCATTGACTCCAGATCGTCCTTTGCGCCGAGGCCGGCGGTCACCGCGATTACTTTGCCGGTCCTGTCCAGGTAGAAGGACATGGGCAGGACCTCGGTGTCGCTGAGGTAGGCCTTCTCGATGGCCGGGTCGGAGAGGAGGATGGGGTAGGTGACGCCGAGTTTNNCCCCAGAAGTTGACGACCAGCGGATGGCCCTTGAAGTCGCTGAGGGAGACTTTCTTGCCGTTAAGGTCCAGCAGGGTGAAGGCGGGCGCGGGCTTGCCGCGGAGGGGTGAGTTGTCAGCGTCGGCGCTGGGCGAGGGGGTATCGGGTATCAGGTCGACGCGAGCGGCCTGCTGCGACTGCGCGGCTCGCTCGCGCTGGCGCAAGTTCTGCCAGCCGGACCACACGATCAGCGCGAATCCGGCAAACATGAGGAATAGCAAGAGCGCTCTTCGCATTGGCTTCAGGGATACCCTTCCGGCGAGCGGCTTTCGCTTGCCTCAAGTCCCCTCCTAGTTTAGCAAGCGCAGGGTGAATGCGATGCGGCGGGAGGCGGCGGCTCTGCTAGCATCGAAAAGGTTCAGAGGCGAAGGACGATGACGACGCAAACGGAACGCACGCGAGCTTCGGAGGTGGTGCGCACGGAGGCGCGCGCGCTGCTGGAGCTGGCGATGCGGCTGGACGGGCCGATGGCGGAGCCCTTCGCGCGGGCGGTGGAGCTGGCGGTGGAGGCGGCAGGGCGCGGGAACCGGGTGATCCTGATGGGGATGGGGAAGAGCGGGCTGATTGCGCGGAAGATTGCGGCGACGCTGTGCTCGACCGGGACGGCGGCGCATTTTCTGCATCCGGCGGAGGCGCTGCACGGCGACCTGGGAATGGTGGCGGCGGGCGATGTAGTGGTGGCGCTGTCGTCCAGCGGCGAGACCGAGGAGGTGCTGGCGCTGCTGCCCGCGCTGCGGCGGCGGGGGACGGCGCTGATCAGCCTGTGCGGCGCGGCGGGATCGAAGCTGGCCGAGGCGAGCGCGGTGTGGCTGGATGCGAGCGTGGCTGGCTCAGGAACGACGGGGGAGGCGGGCGCACTGAAGCTGGCGCCGACCGCGTCGACGGCAGTGATGCTGGCGCTGGGCGATGCGCTGGCGCTGGAGGTTTCGCAGCGCAGGGGATTTGCGGCGGCCGATTTTGCGGAGTTGCACCCGGGTGGACGGCTGGGGCGGCGGCTGGCGCGCGTGGGCGACCTGATGCACGCGGGCGAAGCGCTGCCGCAGGTGGCGGCGGACACGGTGATGACGCAGGTGATCCACGAGATGAGCCACAAGCGCCTGGGCATGACGACGGTGTTGGGTGAGGGTGGACGGCTGCTGGGGGTGATCTCGGACGGCGACCTGCGGCGGCTGCTGGAGCGCGACGGGGCGAATGCGCTGGCACACACGGCAGGCGAGATTATGAATGCGAAGCCGGTGACCATTGCGCCCGAGGCGTTCGCCGGCGAGGCGCTGGCGCTGATGGAAGGGCGGAAGATTACGTCGCTGATTGTGGTGGGGGCGAAGGGCGAGGCGGTTGGGGTGGTGCATCTGCACGATCTGTGGGCGAGCGCAGGGTAGAGCAGCGAGTCAGCTAGTCAGCAAGTCAGCAAATGCGAAATACGGAGATTCTGACGCTGCGCGTCAGAATGACGACTCAAATCAAGGCGAAATGCGGGGATTCTTCGCTGCGCTCAGAATGACAATTCAAATCAGAATGACAATTCAAAATATGCAGCGCTACTTGGCGGCGGGGCTGGCCCAGACGCTGTCGAGGAAGAGGTAGCGGGGGCGGAGGTTGTCGGGATGGGCGGCGGGGGTGGCGTCGAGGCGCATGACGGGGTAGTTGGCGGCGGAGGCGTAGGTGGGCCATTTGGGAAGGCCTGGGCCATTGGGGTCGCCGGTCTTCGATTTGGCGAAGTTGGTCCAGTACCGCTGCATGAGGTCGGAGAGGGCGCGGTCTTGCGGGCGGATGGCCATGCCGGGGCGGGAGTCGAGGGTGCCGAAGACGTACTCGATGTCGTCGGAGTGGAAGGCGCCGTAGGCGACTGGGTGATTGCGGTCGCCGGGTGAGGGCAGCGCGAAGAAGTAGCGGTAGACGGGCGCGTTGCCGGTCCTGGTCTGCGCCTCCAGCCACGCCCAGGTAGAGAAGGCGATGAACTGGTCGCCGGCGTAGTCGCTCGCCGAGCGAGTGGCTTCGTCGGTGGTGTGAATGGGATAGAGCGAGAAGAATTTGTCAGCGTTGGGGCCGAACCGGGTGCGGGACTGCGCGATGAAGGTGTCGGGCGGCGGCGGCAAAAAGTCGGGGGTGTCCTCATTGGCGACCCAGCCGGCGAGCAGTGGGATGTGGGCCTGCTTGCCATCGGCGTAGATGTTGGGGACGGTGTCGGGGAGGAAGTAGCCGTCGACGATTGGGCCGAAGTAAGGGGCGGTCTTTGCCATCGCAGCTTTCGCCAGCTCGTCGGCGGGGAGCTGGCGGAGGAAGAACAGCTTGCCGGTGCCGAAGGCGCGGTTGGCCCACTCGGAGTAGACCTGCTCCGCCTGGTCGCGCGGAGGCAGGCTGCGGCCGGCGGCGGGGAATTCGGCGCCGCTCTCGCCAATAGCCTTGGCGAAAAGGCCCGCGGTGAGGGGCGAGGCCATCAGCGCGCTGACGGACTGGGAGCCGGCGGACTGGCCAAAGATGGTGATGTTGGCGGGGTCGCCACCGAACGCTGCAATGTTGCGGCGGACCCATGCGATGGCGGCGGCCTGGTCGAGCAGGCCGTAGTTGCCGGAGGAGTGGTTGGCGGATTCGGCGGTGAGCTCGGGGTGAGCGAAGAAGCCGAAGATGCCGAGGCGGTAGTTCATGCTGACGACGATGACGCCGCGATGGGCGAGGAATTCCCCGTCCTGCCGATTCTCTGAGGTGCCCCCGGTGGAAAAGCCGCCGCCATAGATCCAGACCATGACGGGCAGGGCGGCGGGGGATTTACGGTCGGGCTTGGCCTCGTAGGGAGCCCAGACGTTGAGGGTGAGGCAGTCCTCGCTGGGGCCGGAGTCGTGGAAGACCATGTCGGGATAGCTGCCGGACTGAATGCAGTGCGGGCCGAAGTCGCGGGCGAAGAGGACTTTCTTCCACTTGCCGACGGGCTGCGGCGACCGCCAGCGGAGTTCTTCAAGCGGGGGCTGGGCGTAGGGAATGCCTTTGTAGGCGATGACTTTCTGGTCGGGCGTGACGACGCCCATCAGCTTGCCGGATTCGATCTGGATGGCGCGGACCTCGATGGGTTTCTGAGCGAGGAGGTACGGCGTGGTGAGGAGGATAGCGATTAGGGGGAAAACGGATGCGCGTGTGACTCGGCGATGAGGCATGAGGGCTCTGGTGCCAAGTTAGCACGGATGGGACGCGGTAAACATCTGCGGCTTCCGGGGGTATTCCCATGGTCGACTTCGTCGAACATGGGGCACCCGTTACTGTGGCGGCAGGAGCAGGTTGTCGATGAGGCGGGTGGCGCCGATGAAGGCGGCGACGGCGAGGAGCGCGCCGTTGCGAGTGTCGGCGAGGGGCAGCAGNNGAGAAGACGCTGAGCATGGCGGCGCGGAGGGCTTCAGCTCGGGTTTCGCCGTGGGCGGCGAGATCGCCCGCAGCGGCGAGGGCGCGGGAGAGGGCGAGGGCGCGGCTGCGCTCTGCGGGGGATAGATAGCGGTTGCGGGAGCTGAGGGCGAGGCCGTCGGGCTCGCGGACGATGGGGCAGACGACAAGCTCGACCGGGAGGTTGAGGTCGCGGACCGTGTGGCGGAGGACGGCGACCTGGGCGGCGTCCTTCTGGCCGAAGTAGGCACGGTCGGGTTGGACGATGTGGAAGAGGCGCGCGACGATGGTGGCAACGCCGTGGAAGTGGCCGGGGCGCGAGGCTCCGTCGAGGCGCGCGGCGATGGGGCCGGGGTCGACAAAGGTGGTGTTGCCGGGCGGATACATTTCGGCGGTGGTGGGCGCGAAGAGGAGCGCGACGCCGGCGTCGGTGAGCTTGCGGCAGTCCTCGTCGAAGGTGCGGGGGTAGGCGGCGTAGTCCTCGTTGGGACCAAACTGGGTTGGGTTGACGAAGATGGAGGCGGCGACGGCGTCGTTCTGCGCGAGCGCGGCAGAGACCAGCGACAGATGCCCGGCGTGGAGCGCGCCCATGGTGGGGACTAAACCAAGGGTTCCGCCGTTGGCGCGAAGGTCGCGGCAGGCAGTGTGCATTTCAGTGGGAGTGGTGCAGATGAGCATAGGGGTGTCAGGTCGAAATACGGGGATTCTTCGTTACGCTCAGAATGACAACCATAAAGAGTGAATGACAACCATAAAGAGTCAGGCCTGGCGGGCGCGGGGGCGGGCGGCGGCGAGCGCGGACTGGACTTCGCGGGGCAGGTGGTAGCTTTCGGCGTCGGAGGGGAAGCGGCGCTCAGCAACGTCGTCGCGATATCTCTGGAGCGCGGATGAGAAGAACTGTGCGCCGTCGGCATACTGGCGCGAGAACTTTGCGGGCGGCGAGAAGGTGAGGTTGAAGAGATCGTGGAAGACGAGGATCTGGCCGTCGCAGTCGGGGCCGGCGCCGATGCCGATGGTGGGCACCGCGGATTGTGCGGTGATGCGGGCGGCGAGTTCGCGGGGCATGCCTTCCAGCACGATGGCGATGGCGCCGGCGTCTTCGAGCGCGCGGGCGTCGGCGGCGAGCCGGTCCATGGCGTCGAGAGATTTGCCCTGCACACGGTAGCCGCCCATGCTGTGGACGGATTGCGGGGTGAGGCCGATGTGGCCGACCACGGGAACCTCGGCGGCGGTGAGGCGGTGGACGAGCGAGGCGCGCGTGCTGCCGCCCTCGATTTTGACCGCCTGCGCGCCGGCATCCTTCACGAAGCGGATGGCGTTGCGGGTGGCTTCGCGCGCGGAGGCGTGGTAGGAACCGTAGGGCATGTCCGCGACCAGGAAGGAGTGGCGCAGGCCGCGGGCAACCGCGCGGGTGTGGTGCAGCATCTCGTCGAGGGTGACGGGGAGGGTGTTCTCGTAGCCGAGAACGACCATGCCCAGCGAGTCGCCGACCAGCACCATGTCAATGCCCGCCTGGTCGACCAGACGGGCGGTCGGATAGTCATACGCGGTGATCGCGGTAATGGGATGCCGGCCAAGTTTCTTCTGCAGCAGGAGGTCGGCGGTGATGCGTGGCAGGGGCGACGGCGCTCCGCCGGCGCGGAGTTGGGTAACGCTCATGGCAGTTTCCAGTGCCGCTCCGCAAAGCCACAGCGGATGCAGCCCGAACGGATCTAAGTATACAGGGTATACAGGAGGATGGCTGCTGTGCGGCGATGGTCAGGCAGCCGACGGAGGCGGGGCGTTAATCGGTCGGTCGCGGCGGCTCGACAGGCGGTAGTGGGTCACTCTGAAATTTGATGCACCGGCTGTCGGCTGAAAACACAGAAGTAGTAGATCAGCGCACCTAGATTGGGCGTTAGGACAACCAAGATCAGCCACAACACCTTTGACCTTACTGACAGTTTTCTGGCACCCGAGCACTCCCATATCATCCCAAGCCAAAACACAGTTCCCCCAATGGTAAGAAAGAGGATGAGCGCGGTAACAGGTGGCCAGATAATACCAGGCCACCTCTCGAACGCATTCGTTATGTCGTAGTGGATGAAAGCGCAGAAGATGCTGACGGCAAGTTCGGCGCCGAGAGTCCAAACGGTACCGAGGGCCACGGCTCGATAAAAGAATCGAAGTGTCAATTCCTTCAGTTTAGACCTTTTTCTTGTAAGGCCCGCGCTTCTTCGCTTGCGGCTGTGGCAACAGGCCAACCAATTCATCGACATTCCAAACGTGATCCGTAAGTCCAGCTTCCATTGCGGGCGTGACCCGCAGCGTTTGATGCACCCGGCAGAAATTGTAGTAGGCGAAATAGAGCGCAACGGCGTGACCGTGATTCTCGACTTTTTTAGAGAAGCCGTTGGTCAAGCGGGTAAAGCGGCGCATCGACATGCGCATCGTTAGGTTCTGGCGTTCGACAAAGGACGTGCTGACGTGATCTGGATCGGGTACGCCGCTTACGGTCTTCATCACACAGCCGATGCATGTTGCGGGGCTATAGCGCGTCTCAGGCTCGCTAGAGGCCCCGTAAACCTTGTGCAGCATCGCATAGTCGGCATCGCCCCCAAATGCCTGCTCTACCGCCGCTAAATAGGGCTTGTGCGCATCTGTCGTGATCTGAGGACGCCCAACTATCCGCGAAGCGCAATCTTCCATAAAGGCAAAGGCGGAATGTTTGCCACGGTCGCCAACGTGGAATGTCACGCAGAGCTTTGTATCAGCGTCAATCGCCGTCCAGGTCCAAACGTCGCCCCATCCGAATTGCTCTTGCTCCGTAGTGACGTTCTTCTTTTTCGCTCCCACGAAGCTCCAGATTTCGTCGCACTGGAGACGGCGCACAGGCACTCCGCGCACAGTGCGGTGATGGAGGTCAGCGCAAACGCAGCCAATCTCACACAGGAGACGGGCGACTGTGTTCTTCGCTACTCCGGTGATCCGAACCGTGCTGCGAATGCTGTTTCCTTCGCAGAGGCACCGAATAACTTGTGCGCGTTGGGCCGTCGTTAGCTGTTTAATATTGACTATTATGCTTGAGAATGGAGCATAGGTCAAGAGGAAACTTAGACATTATGCCTAAAAACTTAGAGATTGCTGTGCTAAAGTTGGGGAATGGATGACCTGGGGATAGGGGAAGAGTTCGAGCGGTCACAAAACCTATCGGCTAAGGCTTCGACAGTCTTCCAACCGCGAACGCCGATTACAACAAAGGACTTATTTGCGGGTCGATGGTTAGAGCTAACGGCTATTTCAGATGCCGTACACCAATCAGGGCTTCATGTGGTTATTTATGGCGAGCGGGGAGTCGGCAAGACTTCCTTGGCTAACGTCGTTGATTCCACGGTCTACGTACTCGACAAGGCTGGTAAGCCTCCGGAAACGGTGACAAGACGCCTGGTTATCAAATCGGTTGCCAACACAGAAGACACATTCTCAAGCATCTGGCATAGGCTGTTCAGCGAATTCTTTTGGCCCGATGTATCTCTCAGCCCGGACAATCCTGCGTATCACAGGACCACAAGGGATACCTTTGGGTTACCCGAAACACTGGGGATTGACGATGTGCGCCGGGTCCTTTCGTCGGTCTCTGGCATGGTGTTTATCATCGACGAGTTCGACCAAGCATCGCGCGAGGTATCCAAACGTTTTACGGAATTGATAAAAGCCCTCTCTGATCTGGCAGTTGATTGCACGATTATCCTTGTCGGTGTCTCAGAGACCGTAGACAAGCTCATCGAAGACCATGCCTCGATTAGCCGTGCGATCAGCCAAGTAAAAGTAGAGCGAATGAAAGCGTCTGAACTCAAGAAGATCCTTGAAACCGCCGAGAAGGCACTGGATATTAGCTTTGCGGAAGACGCATCGAACCTGATCATTCACCTTTCTCAAGGCCTTCCTCACTACACCCACTTGATCGGCCTCCATGCGGTGAGATCGGCGGCTGCGAGGTTATCGCTGACCACCGTAGAGCGCGACGATGTTTTCGAAGCACTAAAAACTGCCGTCAAACAGGCGGAGCAGAGTGTTGCTGAAAAACACACGACAGCTACTCACAGTGCACATAAGAGCGCGCTCTATCGCAAAGTTCTTCTGGCATGTGCGGTGACCGCCGCTCGTAATCACGACGCTCTCGGATATTTCTCTCCAAGTTCGGTCATTGAGCCTTTGGCGGACATTCTCAAGAAGACGGTAACGCTGGCCACATTCACAAACCATCTAACGGATTTCTCTCAGGAAAAAAGGGGATCAATTCTGGAACGCGACGGCCAGCCGTGGGGGTACCGCTTTAGGTTTCGCGATCCTCTTCTCGTCCCCTATATTTTTATGGACGGCCTGGAATCCGGGATTTCGAATGCTCAGGGGTTGGTTCAAATGCTCGGCGGTTCCTAGCTGTCCTTTTTGACGGGTTTTCCCCATCGCACACTCGCAGCCCGCACAGCGATTCCCTTGCGTTGCATCGGTGTCAATTTAGCCGCTCTAACCGGGCCACCCACCACACCACCAAGTTTGCCACGGGCAACAGCTACCGGANNTGTTCGACTACCCGGCGGGCGACTGTGGCGAAATCGTGATCTTTGCTTGAGCGGGTAGGCATATCCCTATGATGCCTGTGCAGTGACGGTAATTCAACCCTGCCGAATTTCAGACTGACCCACTACCCGACAGGCGCATAACTTGCCAG
>PLUT01000118.1 GCA_003162875.1 Granulicella sp. | reverse complement strand
TCGCTATTTTGGCGAGCCACAGCTATGGAATGGAGACTTGCACGGTCGCGCTGGCTGGGCCAGTCCTGCCGTCGGTCGCTACGTAGGAGGCGCGGTAGCTCAGGCTTCCCGATGCTGGCACCGCATTGTCGGTGGCGGTCTGCGCGGACGTTGGGCCGGCGATACGTATCCAACCGTCTGTGGCCTCGTCCAGCCGCTCGACGATGAGACTGAGGCCTGCCGGCGGCGGCTGGAGTTGCACCGTTACGTGCGGGTATGGAGCGGCGGCGTACTGGGCGGTGGGAGTGGGGGGCGCGGCCATCTGCGGCGAGCCGACGCGGATGGCGACCGGGGGCGTGGGGTCGCTGCGGTTGCCGTTCTTGTCAACGGCGACCAGGCGATACCAGTAGCGCTCGCCGGGACTGGTGTAGAGGTCGGTGAACTGGCGCGCGGCGGCGGGGAGTGGATCGCCGACGACGACTCCAATGTCACGGTCGCTACCGGAGCGCAGAACCAGAAACTGCGCGGTCTTTTCGGCCGGCAGTGCGGGGACGAAGTTGAATTGGGCGTTGCCGTCGGCGCCGCTTGCACCGATAATGGAGGGCGCTTCCGGTACGGTTCGATCTGCGAGCGTGACGGGCACGGCGCTGCTGGGCGGACCTTCCGCGTTGTCGAACGCTACGGCGACGACGCGGTACTCGAGCTTCACGTCGGATGCGAGGCCGATGGGATCGTCGTAGAGCGGCTCGGAGGTGGCGCGGGAGTTCAGGCGCACCCAATTCTCGGTGCCGGCGGGTCCGGATACAACGTGGCGTTCCACGAAGTATCCGGCGACGGGAAAGTTCGCCGGGGTCCACGTGAGGTGGACTCTCGTTTGGCCGGCGTCGGCTGTCAGGCCACTCACCTGGGGTGGGGCTCCCGGATTCTGGGGTTGGGCAGCTGCGGCGGTGGAAGGATTGCCAAGGTCGCCGCGGGAGTTTACAGAGCGTACGCGGTAGTAGTAGGTAGTGCCGCCGCGGACGGTGTCGTCTTCGTATTGTGCGGTGGCAGGCGGCAGCGCCTGCGCAAAGAGCGCTTCGTATGGGCCGGCGAAGAGAAATGCGCGCTCGACGATGTAGCCGGAGAGATTGGGCTTCTGCGCGGCGGCCCAATTGACGACAACCTTCCCGGCGCCGGCTGTAGCAGTCACCGGATCGGGTGGTTCGAGGGCGTGGTAGTCGGGGAAGAAGATGCGGATGGAGGTGGAGGCACTGCGGCGACCGAAGATGTCGACGGCGAAGACGTGGTATGTCAGCGTGTCGTTGCCGGGGGCGTTGCGGTCGAGGACGAGGGGGATCTTCGGGTCCCAGGTGATGCCGGGAACGACGGGCTTGGCGGTGACGGGCGCTGAGGACTGCCCGCTGCTGTCGCGCTCAACGGCATAGACGATTACGGGGATCTGGCGGTTTACGGCAGGCGCGGCCCAGAAAAGGGAGACACCGCTCTCGTCGCCCTTGACCTGCACGCCGGCCGGGGCAGGAGGCAATTGGGTCGCGACCGAGGCGTCTGTCGGTGGACTGGTGAGCTGCAGGCCAGTTGTCTTGCCGGAGGCGTCCAGGCCTTCCACCTTGTACGTGCGGCTGCCGGCTGCGACGTTGTCGAGTGCCCAGGCGAGGCCCATCGCGCGAGCGTAAGTGGGTTCGCTGAAGACGCGGAGGCCGAGAATGCTGATCAGGTTGCGGCGTTGAGCGCTTGTATCGGGCTGCGCCAGGACGGCTGGCAGTTTGCGGATGGCGTCGGCGTCTTCGACCGAAAGCGACTGCATGGCGGATGCATCCCCCATGCTGATTTGCGGGACCAGAGTCTGGCCAGTAGAGTCGGAGAGCCTCCATCCACCCGAGGGCCATTGCGATGGCGGCGGAAACCACAGCAACGAAATGTGGCCCTTACCGTCGGAGGCGGAGAACATTGCACCAACGTCTTGCTGCGCGTGCGCGAGTCGGAAGGGCATCAGCGCGAGCAGCGTAGCCGCGAAGAGAGCCGGGATTTGCTTGCAAGCTGTCGTCGTCATAAATGCACGGAGAATGAGATGGAACCGAGCGGCCATGGCAGGCCGATGCTGGCGCTCGCGTTCATGTCGAGGGGCAGGGCTTCGGCGTGGATCTGTGCTGAGACTCCGGCAGATACGCACACATCGTCGACACACACGCCGGCGTTGACATTGGCGGAGAAGTCTCCGGAGATGTGCGGCTGTGAAGTGACGGCGAGGCCGATGTCGACGCTGCCGTTGATGTACGCGGATGCGACGGAGTTATCGCCTACGTTGAGGCTGATGCCCTCGCCGCCGCCGATGGCAAGGCCGGCGTCGGAGAGCATGACATACATGTTGGCGTCGGAGACGAGCAGATGGCCATCGATGCGCGGGCCTTGCTGTTTGCCGGCATCAATGTGCCACGGACCGCTGGGTCCGAAGTGGATGTCGACCGCGGCATTGTTGGCGCTGTTGCCCATGTCCACCGACGCGATGCCGCCAAGAAAGTTCAGGTGGCCCCAGATCCGGCCATCGAAGTTACTGCCTGCATATTGGAAGTATCCCTGGAAATCTCCATTGCCGTTGTCCGCGGGCTTCAGCAGCCAGGAGTGGAAGTCGAGGCGCGCGCCTCCGTCCTGACCGCCTGCCTTGATGGTGAGATCACCGTCCAGCGTGTAGGTGAACTGGTCCGGCATACCAACGCGCATTCCTGCCATAAAGAGGAATGAGCCGTCGGAGATGGGAGTGGCGGCGTTGATCGATCCCGTGTCCTCAAATGCGCTGATTGGGAAGTTGTGGCCGAGTCCGCCTTGCACGCGATAGAGGTTCATCACCGGCGGCACGGGGATCAATGGAATGCCGGTTGGGCCGAGCGCATAACTCACCCGGGCGAGCCAGTAGTCGTGGCCGCCCTGATAGCCGAGGCGGAATTCTCCGGTGATGGGCGGGCCGCCTAGCTCGGAGAGGTCGACGGTGCCGGAATATTCGCTGCCCCCGCCGCCGGAACCCGAGCCGCCGGAGTAAACGGGATGAACCTGCGCGTCGGAGCTTGGCTGGCCTGAAGGATATGGGACGTCGATGGTGAAGGGCGCGTTGGTTGGGCCAGTGGTGGAGTAATTTGTTCCGGACTTGTCGATCGAGTAGTTGACTTGCACCGGTGCGGCGGCCATCACTTCGGACAGATGGACGTTGGTGTTGAACAGCGCTGCGAGGACCTGGGTTCCAGTTGCCGGCGCTGTAAGGTGGACTGAAACCAGATCGACCGGCGTCTGGCCAAGGTGCGAACTGCCGCCGAGCGAGACGTCAGCCGTCGAGGCGGCATTCGCAAAGTAGCCGCGGCCGTCCATGCCAAAGTAGAAGGTCCGATAGAAGTCGGCGAACTGCTTGTTCTCGGTAGAGAAGATAAGGTGCGTATTCGACGAAACCGCCCAGCCAATCCCCTGCTCCTGCGTGAACTTCAGACTGTCGGCCTTGAATGAGAGGTTGCCGTAAGTCTTCGAGATGGGCGGGATGTTGAATGGGAATGAGATGCTGGCTTCTTTACCGCCGCCGGAGAGCAGCGTCGCGTCGCCCTGGAGGTGCGTGTCTAGCCATGGCACGTAGATGTCCATGCCCTTGTATGTCGCGCTGAAGGTGCCGTTGAAAGCGGTTGCGTTGAGGGAGGCGAAGCTCACCGTACCCGAACCCAGGGTCGCCGTGAACGGGGTGTTTGTCGTCAGAGCGCCGCACAGTCCGCTGCCTTCGTTGGTCCCTCCGCCGGTGATACCCCAGTCGGGGACGGTAGGCTGTAGCGAACCGCTCGCGACGAGGTTCATGGTGTACGGTGTGATGGCGAGCGTTGGGAACCGCACGCCCACCCAGTCGCCGCCGGTGAGCGGCCCGCACATTGGGCCGCCGGCATCGCCTGCATGATGACTGAGGTCGAGTCGCACGGAGTTGGATTGCATGGTGAAGGAACTCCACCCGATCAGCGCGGACGGCATACTCAGTCCATCTTTGATCCAGTCGCCCACAGGAGTGATCTCTGCTGTGACTCCATTCCAGGAGACCGGGATTTCGCCGGGAAGTCGTAGCGTGTCGTCGCTGAGCGAGACGTTGAGGGTCGCGTCGAGTTCTCCGCCTGCCTGGCCGGACAAGGTCTCAATCGAGCCTTTCAACGCGGGTACGCTAGCATCCAACGGAAGCTTCGGCGAGACATTGATGCTGCCTGTTTGAACGTGCAAGCCGTCGGGCACGCTCCAGTTGCTGATCGTCACCTGGATAGGCGGATATTGAAAATATCCCCCGCTACCGGTGTTGACCATGTGCAGGATCAGGTTGCCGGTTCCGTTGTAGGTGCCGCCCTGTTGAGTGACGTGATTCTGCAGGCCGCTGATTTCGAATGTGCCGCCGCTCTTGACCGGAAACAGGAACTTGCAGGGCTTGGTCGGATCGGACGCCACGACTTGATACGCCGTGTTGTTCGAAGCCACGTGCTGATCCGGCAGCGGGTTGGTTAGTTGCGAGACGACCTGCTGCAGCGGGCCGTTGACGTATTGCACCGCGCCTAGTCCGGTGGAGCTGTGGTTGTCCGGGGAGAGAACGCCGATTTTGAGCGGCGGCAGATTACTGCCCGCGGGCGGGCCCAGTGTGTTCAACAGCGATTGCGCCTCAGCTACGTTGAGTGCGGTTGCCTGGTTAGGGCCGTTGTTGGCGGGCGCGGAGCCTGTAGGCGGAGATAGACTGTGCGGCATCAGCGAGCCCAGCGCCTTGCCCAGCGGGTTGCTGAGATTCGGCATGGAGGGCTGCGGCATAACGTCGGCTTCCACCATCACCGTGTGATTGCCCAGAGGTTGGATCTGCAAAGTGGGAGAGTAGATAGGCCTGCTAATGGACTTGATGATGGTTGGCTCGGGTATCGGAATCTGCTTCTCGCTTCCATTGACGTCGATCGTGAAGTAGCCCTGCCGGGTCAGGTTCATTCGTTTCGTCGATGGCCCGATTCCCATGACCTGCTGCGACATGACGCCATCGACCATCCAGGTCACGCTTACCTGTCCGGTCCCGTAATACTTCAAGTATGTTGTAGCGTCCATGCCATCATCGCAAGCGCTGCAGATAGCGACAGGAGCCGGACCGCCGCCCCCCGGAGTAATGATGCGCGCGTCTGCCTGCTTGACTGGCGTCTTTGAGTTTACGGGAGCAGTCGCAACTTCATTCGGTCTTCCAGCCGGAACTTCGGGCGAAGTGCGGTTGACCAGCCCGTCTCCCGCAAGCTTCATCTTGCCCAGTTCATAGGAGCCGTAGTCCGGATCGCTGATCGATATCAGGTGCAGTGGACCGTCAGCCGCAAGGTCTTCGACAGGAATGATGTCCACGGTGTTGCAGTAGAGCATATAGGCGTCGCTTGCCACTTGTGCCGCCGGCGAAGTGCCCGGGTTGTTGCCCTGGGCGAGCATTTGCTGGAAGTTGGACTGCACACCGGAGACGGTCAGGCCGCTCTTGATCGCCCCCTGCGCAGACATCTTCGAGAGCAACGCCGTCTGCATAAATGGCGTTGTCGGGCCGTCCTGGCTTGCCGAGACCGCCGCGGCACTCACGTGCTGCAGGTCCCCCTCGGATAACTGATACACGCGAATGGTGTAGCTGCCCAGCGATTGATAGGCGTGCTGCGTCGGACTGGACTGGTTCGCGGACCACGAAAGCTGATCGCTCGGGTCCCAACTCGTGAGGCTCGAACTCGCCGGCGGTGCGGTAAGCGGCACGACCTTGCCGTCTCCCCAATCGACGAAGACATTGTCGAACTGGACCGCGGTAACGTCTCCTCCGAAACACTGCTTGCCGCACGATGGCGACGGAGCTGCGAACTGCGGTGTGAAACCCGGTTGATACGGGGAACGGGAGAGATCGATGGTGCCGCCCAGGCTCCACTGATCGCCCGGGTAGCTATTGATATCGCCGCCGCTGGCGGACAGGTCCTGCACGTTCAGGCCGGACCCAAACCCCTTACTACCGCACGCGAGCCCATTCGGGGCCTGCGGAGCCTTCAGCGGCCAGCGGTCGGAGATCTCCACCTCGATATCGACCGTGCTTGGTTGGGCCGATGCGTTCGCGGCGTTTTGCACCATATTTATCGCCATGCCGTTCGCGCCGCTCTGATTCTTGTTCTGTGCCGCAGGCGGCTGCGGCGCTACGCCGTTCTGGTTGTAGGTGTGGAAGCCGGCAACCTCCCATTGCAGATCGCCCTGGCCTAGCTGGCCATTGAGTTGATCCGGCGGGAATGTCGGCATGGTTGCTTGGGTCGACGGCGGCGTAGCCGACATGCTCTTCAGCAATCCCGCACCCATCAAACTCGCCACCGATTGATTCGAGAAGACCATACGCCGGACTGGATCGAGCACCTGCTTCAGAAAGGCGTCGGTCGGACGGAAGTACGTCGGCACAACATTCCGCGTGCCGCCCATGGCCAGAACAGCGTGCCCGGTGATCTTCTGCACGGCGAGCAGCGTCTTGCCGTCCTTGGCGTAGATGCGCAGCTCGTAGTAGTCGGCCAGGCCTGGATTCTGCTCATGCCACTTGAACACGGATGCGTCGTCGAGCAAAGGCACACCGAAGGTCTGGTATTCATCGCTTTCCGTCATTTTTCCCAGTGGGGCGTCGAGCACCACGATCGCCATCGGGAACGTCTGCAGCGTAATTGGCGCGATCTTCAACGACGTCGGCGGCCCTGTGGGCTTCGGCGCGGCTTGCACATTCAGCATGCCCTTGCCGGCGGCGGTCTGCTGGCTCGGCGTCTGCAGATTGATGTCGCGCCCGCCCGGCAATGCGGAGGGCAACGCGCTGACGCTGACCTGCAGTTCCGTGCTATTGACGTAGCGGGCCGGCCCATTTGCGAAAACCGCGGCGGGAATGCCTGCACCCACGGTGAACGTAACCTGCGTTCCCGGGACGAAGTTGGTTCCCTCCACCGTCAGATTGACATTCTGGCTGCCGGCCTGGATCTGGTTGGGCACAATACGCAGAATCTGCATCGGCGCAGCCCGGACCGCGATAGCGCCTGAGACGACGGTGAAGGTATTTGTTGCCGCCAGGCGCGTGTTACCGCCGACCGTCAGCATCACCCCACGTGCGCCGAGCGAGGCAGTGGGAGTAATGCTGACCTGCGCCTGTATCTGATTTGAGTTGGTAACTGTCGTTGACAGCACCGTGATGCCGCTGGATGGCGTGAACTGCAAGGATGCCGGCGCGGAGAAGTTGATTCCTGTCAACGTCAGCGCAACCGTGCTGCCCTGGGTGCCCTGCACTGGGGCAAACCCGCGCAACGCCGGTGGGGTGGGCTGTGGTGTGCCGCCGCACGCAGCCGCCCCCGGAGGACAGTTCGGAGCCGGAGTTACGGCTGCTGTAATGGTGAACGCTGTCGCCGCCCGCAAACTATGGTCGGCGTCCATCAGCGTAACCTGCCGAGCGCCGGCCTGGGCGCTTGCGTCGACCTGAAGCTGCGCGGTGATTCGGGTGGGAGAGACCACCTGGACCCGGCTGACGGTGATTCCCTGCGACGGCGAGAAGATCACATTCGGCAAACGCGCAACGAAGTTAGTGCCGGTAAACGTAAGGGTGACCGTCGATCCCGCAGCAGTTTGAGTTGGACTGAAGCTAGTGAGTGCAGGTGGTGCCAACTGTGCCTGCGTCGGCATGCAAGCGGCGAGGCATAGCAACGCGAGCGCGGCCAGGGAGCAAGCTGACTGGCGAAGGCACGGGATGGCGCTCGATCGTCTCATCATCAAAGAGTGCGTTTGTGGCCCCACGTCGCCGTCCACAGGACCAGCAGTTGCGTGGAGGGCTGGTTGATGCCTGTGACGTTGTCCTGATTCTGGTTGTAGCTGCCCTGCGCGGAGAGCGTGTTGAACTTCATGAACCCGGGAAGCGTCCAGGTAAATCGCCCCCCGTACTGGCCGGTCAGCATGTCGCTCGTCAGCGTGCCATTAGAGAGAAGCGTACGCCCTTGCGTGAACGTGATCAAAGGCGAAACTTGCACTGCCGGCTTCTTCCAAACGAAGGCCGGCTGCACATAGACCGTAATTGTTCGCGTGGTCCCGACGGTCGCACCGTCCGCGGCCACCCAGTTCACGTTGACCTGGGCGTTGAGTTGGAAGAACCCGCTGGTCACGAGGTTGGTGCCTCCATTCACCGAGGACGTGATGGTGTTAGTTGCCGGAAACAAAGTGTTGTGGCTCCAGTCGCGCGTGGCCCCCCCCGACATGGTGACTTTGCCGATCTGCCGGCTGAGGATCAAATTGCCGGAGATGTCGCGCATGTCCTGCGCCCCTGTCTGTTCGGGAGGCAGGCCCTGCAGCGATGCAGGAACTGTACCGGTTTTCGTCAGCGACTGGCGCGCATCGAGCACGACGTTGGTGCTCGCACCGAAGGGCCTGGTCCACGTCTCATCGAAGCTGTGGAGGAACANNGTCGACTCCGCGCAGATCGGGCTGACTGTCCTGGGTCAGGCTGGGGTTGGCAGGGTTGCCGAAGTTTGCGCTCACGTCGCGATACGCTACGTTGACGTTCGTCTTCCCCGGGTTGCCCGAGACACCGGTGCGCCATGCGCGGCCGAATTCGCGCGTCGAGGTTGGGTCGGTGGTGTTCGCATTGTCGCGGCTGAACGCGTACTCCGAGGACCACAGCCACTTCTTGAAGAGGTGAATGTTCAGCAGCGAGCCGTATACGTCGCCTGCGGATTTTGGCGCGATCGGATTGGGCAGGATGATCGGATTGCCCATCGAATCGTAGCCGACCGTAGTCGGAGCGCCGATATCTTCCGCGCTGAGCCACATTAGCCGGAACACTGCCCACTCCGGCAGGGGCGCTTGCCAGCTCGCTCCCAGGATTCTCTGGTGGAAGTTGATTCCGGCGCCGCCGCCGAGCGCCACATCGTTGGTGTTGGTGAATCCGGAGAGGGTGCCGGCGGGGGTCTTCAAGGCCAGCTCAACGCCCTGGCGCGGTGTCGCCGCGGTCACAAATTGCGCGTCGGTGTAGAGCGTCGGCGTTACGATGCCGAAGCGGAGATTCACGCCCCAGCTTCCACCCTTATCTCCCACTTGGAGAATGTAATCGTTCACCTTGCCCTGGCTGGTGCGCTGCGCCTCAGGATTGAGGATCGAGTTCAGCAGCCCGCTTCCGTTCACTTCGACATGCCACGGCCCATCCTCGTAGGTCATATGCTCGGCTACGGAGATTACGTTGGAGTCGGGAGGGTCCGAGCCGGAGGCCCATTGCGTGTTCACTGCAATCTGGCCGTCTTCGGCGGGACCCGTGCGTTTGGCCGACGTTTGCGATTGTGCTTGATGCGCAGCGGCGATCGCGGCTGGCGCGGGCATGGTTGCGGGAATTGTGGGCGGGGCCTCTGCATCGGTTCCCGGCTGCAGCGGTGCCGGTGTGGTGGAGGGCGCGGGCGCGCCGGCGGGAGCGATGACGGTGAACTTCCAGGTTGTGGCTTCGCTGCCGACGGTGAGGTTGACGTTGTGATCTCCGCCGGTGAGGGCCAGCGGCGGAGTGAAGGAAACTTTGTCCTGCGTCACCTGCGCCAGCGTGGTTACGTCGATGTCGTCGACCATCAGGCTGACGTCACCGGGGTTGACCGGCTGCGGGAAGGTCGCGGAGATGAGCGGCTGCAGTTGGCTGGTGCTGCTGTCGGCGGCGGGCGTTTGACCTGCGATGTCTCCGGCAGGGACCGCAGCCGCGGGCAACGCCGGTAAACTACCTGGGCGTGCGAGACTCGCAAGCAGGACCGCGCTCGGCGGCGGGCTCAGCTTCGATTGCGGCATCGCCTGGGCCACGAAGCGCTCGACCGGGCCGGACAGGATGAGCCGGCCGTCGGAGGCGATGGCATCTACCTGCCAGTAGTAGGTCGTACCGGGCAGCAGTTGCCGCTCCGCGGCGCGCAAGTCGAGCTTGGGATCGGCGGTGAGGTAGCGACGCACGATGTGCGTTGCAACGAGATCGCTGCTGATCGTTACAAAGTAGAGGCTACTCTTCGCCACGGGCTTCCACTCCAGCAGCGTGTGGCCTGCGGGAGTGCGTGAGGGCGCCGGCTGCGGTGGCGCGAGGCTGCCGGCTGGCTCGCGGTAGATGCTTCGCAAAGGGAGAGGCTGGCGCGGCTGTCCTGAGGTGTCGACGGCACGGACCGTCCAGTACAGTTCGCCCTCCGGCAGGCTGCCCCACACGTCCGCGGGGACTTGGCAGCGGTTGTCGACGCTGTCGAACCACGTTTCGACGGCGCTCAGGTGCGGCTCGGTGGAGAAGCCCACCTGGTACTTCATCGCACCGGGAACGGGGGCCCACAGCAGCCGCGGCGGATCGTCTGTTGCGAAGGCTGCGCCGAATGCGGGCAGGATCAGTTGTTCGAGCTTCCAGTCGCCGGGATTCACAACCACCACGATGGGGCGGCTGGTTACTTGGTTGGGCTCAGTCATCCGCAGCAGAAGTGTGTGGGCGCCCAGGGACCACGTTGGCAGTGACTGGCGCGTTTGAATCGCCTTGCTCTGGCCGCCTACGATCACGGCCGTGAACTGCTCAACGACGTTGCCGTCCCACAGCCACTGGCCGACGACCGTTCCGGTACCTGTCCCGCCCAGAACGGCCTGGGCGTTAAGTTCATCGCCCTGCATCACCACGGTTCCGTCGCGCGGATGGGTCAGCGCCATGTTGAAAACCGAGAGCGGCGCGCCGAGCGAGTTGGAAGGCTCTAAGCGAAGCGGTTGCGAGCTTCCCGAGGGCGCTGTGAAAGTCGAGTTGGCCGTGTTGCTGCCGTCTAGATTCAGGACGTCCACCGCGCGCAGGCCGAGAGTGGCGGCCGGGCTTACGCTGAAGAGGGCGGTCATTACGCCCGGGCTCACAACTGTAACGCCAAGGACTGTTATGTCGCCGGCTCGGGTATGGCCGTTGGAATTCCCCACCGCAGCCAGCGGTGGCGAGATAACGACCGTTGCGCCGGGGCGGAAGTTCGAGCCAACCAGCGTAATTCTCACCCGATCTGTTCCGAGAGTGGAAAACCCGGGAGAAACACTGGTCAGGACGGGCCCGGGCAAAGCCGCCGCCGTGAAGTTCACCGGGTTGGAGGTCAGCCCACCGCCGCGTACCGGGTTGAAGACTGTGATCGTCAACACTCCGGGCGTGGCGATATCGGAGGCAAAAATGGTCGCGGTAAGTTGCAGCGCGCTCACGAAAACAGTCGAGCGATTGTTCCCGTTTACCTGAACCACCGAGGTCGCGATATAGCCGCTCCCGGTGACTGTCAAGGTGAACCCCGGACCGCCCGCCAATGCAGATGTGGGACTGATGCTGGTGATCGTTTGCGCATCCGCGTGCGAACACAGGCCCGCAACGGCGACGAGCGTCACCAGCCAGTATCGGCATTGACTGCGGAAACTACGGTTTGTACAGCTAGCTGCAATCGTGGACCCGAACCAACCTGTCATAGCCTTCTCCATCCACAGAAACGGAAGACGTGCAGCAATCCAAGTCAGTCATTCGTCGGCAGCATGGTTCGAACTTGATGATCGTTCTGTCCTTCGACTTCAGAAGCGGGTGGAAACTGCTTGAAGCTTGCCAAGGCGCGGCCGGCAACACTGCGTCGGCTCCCTTTTCCCAGATGAGGCAATTAATGGCAATTACGAAAAGAATGTAGCTCTTATGCCGCAGGATATGCAAGTTTGCCAAAATAAGTAGACTAAATCGGCTCCTATCGAGCTTTCGATTGGAGTGGCGCTTTTCATCGCCATGGCGCCTTCGTAGTAGCAAGCGTACGCACCAACAGATTCATTACCAATCCTCCTACCGTCTTCCTATCGGTTCGACCCGGCCAAATTGTATCGCTGCTTGGTAATCCTGCAAGACTCATGTGGCCAAGAGCAGAGCGTTGCCGGGCTGCACCTCTCCCAACGCCCTCCGTTCCAATTCCATGGCCGCCGACGGTTTTCTCTCAGATCAGTCGCTTTGTAGTCGAAATTGCACCTGTCAGAGCCTCTGAGATGTAGGCGGTTTCAACACAGATCAACAGGTATATTGATTCTGAACGAGTTGTAAGCTCTTGATAGGTAGCAGTTTACTCGATTCCATTCGATCTGGCTACGAACCAGTAGGTCGGGCGTTCGAATCGCTCCGGGTTCCACCGAAAAGCCGAGTGTAAACCTGTATGAACCCAGAACTATGTCACGCGAAGGGCTCAGAATCGAAGACGCTGCCGTTGTTGCAATAGGAGGTTGTCCCGACAAAGGTGCTCACCCAGACGGCTGTAGTCGAATTCGTAGCGGTCAGAGCCTCCAAGAGCCACAGGTTTCAATAGGACGGAGGAGTGCGACCGCAACGTATTCAATCGAAACCACTTATTTGCACTCGATTACAACAGATTTCCATAAGCGGCCTGATCTGCTTTGGGAGCAGAGGGTCGTCAGTTCGAATCTGACCGCCCCGACCAATGTTTTCAGTGCTTTGCCACTTATCGGGTAGGGTCATCTGCTATTTGGACAGATGCACTAGCACTGAAAGGCGCGCCAATACTGGCTTTTTCGCGTCATGTTGGGTGCGATCCCATCTACAAAAATGCCTACACGGGGTTTGTAAAATCGTGAGCAAGTGGGCGGCACTCAAACGTACTGACAACCAAACTTCGTGGGCAGTTGGCAAAACAGCGATTCAGCAACAGTAAAATTAATTGGCTATCACCACTTAATCTTCTGCGGTTGTTGGTCCTTGTTGAACTACGAGGCTTTGACGACAGCAGTCGAGCGGCGAGGTTTCACAAACCCATTCATGTTAGCAACTAAATCAGCCTCTTAGAATAGTTCAGTTCGCACTCGCGCATCCGCGGTCAGCGCAGAGGCGCGGACCAACCAAATGCGCCCTAAACACCGCTTGATCGTTGCCCAACATTGCCGGTGGGTGGTTATGGAGTGCCGGCACTCCACTTGTCCCTTTCTGAGGAACCGACTTTACGCCACCGACGTAGCGCTAGGCGATGGCCGCCCTGAGTCCATGATTAGTGAAGGCCTGGATAGGTTCTGTAGGCGAGAAGCTCGGAGCTTAGCGAAGTTCCGCTGAGACGGGAGGTCTTAAGAAGGACCTCAAAGTAAGGGAGCGTCTTGACGTGAAGGGTGTTCTGGAACTTTTCCAGGTCAACTTCCGAGGTCAGAAACTCCGCTGCCGCATCGGTCGCGTCCGAATCGGTGCCCGCGAGGATGATGGCGTTGCCGGTGCCGCCGGGATTGGGCAGGTACGCGATGACGCTGTAGCCAACCAGGGCGTTGGGGTCGTAGGACACTTCGTAGCGCGACTGCTCTCCGGGCTTGGGGTGAAGGTTGGCAACAAATGCGATCGATCGCTCGCTGTCGAAGTCGGTGACGAAGTTCATCTGGTCATCGAAGAGGTGAACCCAGGGGTTGGCCTTCTTGCCGCCGATCAAAATGACGTTATTGCGTTTAACTGCATCCGCCGTGTAATAGCGCGCCAGGGTGAAGTGGTTTGGAGACGCCGCAGGAATCTGCGCGAGCATCCGTTGCCCGGCGCGGACTCCGCCAAAGGTGATCAGATTGTGGGAGTAGACCTGGTCCAGATCAAACTTCCGATCGGGACTGAGGTCCGAAGATTCGACCTCGCGCATATAGTTGCGGTTCAAGTAGTCGCCAAGGGCGATAGGGTGATGCACGAGATCGGTGATCAGACTGAGTGAATCATCCGGAAGCACGACGTCCGTTTGTTGATGATAGCGAAGGAAGTCGCCCCAGAAGGCAGCCAGCGCGGGTTTTCCATCCCACGTGTTGAGCGCCTTTCGCATGGACCGGTTCTGCTGAAACAAGACGATGCAGGCGACCGAAAGCGAGAGACATAGCGCTGCCCAGAAAATAGAGGTCCGGCGGCGCGGAACTAGGGTTGTGGCCGGGATGACATCGGCGTGCCCGACCAGTGCCGGGAATTGAGGACCAAGAGCGAGTTCCGATTTGCCGGTGCTTTGGAGCGTCCGGCGATGGAAGACCGGCTTATAGACTCCGCGTGGGATTTCGAGGAACAGGGTTTCGTGGGCGCCTTCGGTCGCGAAGTACTGATCGATTCGCTTCCTTAACTCGGTCGCGTTTACCCGAACGATGTTGTCCTGGCTGCGATCATAGGCCAAGGACCGGCCAAATACCTTGGCGCCGATCTCCTGCTCGTGAATCTCCGGGCAGCCCGCCTTTAATGACTGGTTGCCGACATACAGCAGAAAGTCGCGCAGCCTGGCTGACCGGCTGAATTGCGCACTGGCTGCCACACGACTGACCAGGGCGCGCCGCTCGTCAATGGTCGGTTGATCCTGGCCCTCTTCCGGAGGCGCATTTGCAATTGAATCCATAAAAACTCACGCAATCCCGGGGCGGCGACAAGTGTAGCACGCGCACTGGACCTCTCGCCCGCGCAGCTCTTTCCGGATCGCAAACATATGAAACGAAAGCTTATCCGCAGAGCTTCTTACGGTTAATTTATGTGCTGCTTCCGGTAAATTAACTTGTTTATTGGCGACCCGCGCTCCACGATCAACCATCTGCAAAACGCTGCGCAGTTGTGCCCCGCCTCCGACTGGCATCGTCGTGAGGGTTCAACTCCGCGTATCGAAAGATAGTCTCCGCTTCATAATTCTTTGGAGGTTCTCGTGCAAAACACCCGCTTTCGCAACTTTGTCGTCCGTTTCGGAATACTCCTGACGCTCAGTTTTGGATTGACCGTTTCTGCAGCCGCGCAACGATATCTCGGGAGCATTCAAGGGGAAGTGAATGACCCAACTGGCGCAAAGGTAGTTGGCGCAACCGTGACTGCCGAGGAGATGACGACCCATTACAAGACGGTCGTGAAAGCAAATAGCTCCGGCACGTACAACTTTCCCGACTTGAATCCCGGCACCTATACGGTGACGATCGAGTCGGCAGGGTTCAAGACAGAACAACACCCGAACATAGTCCTCACGGCCGGGCAGACGCAGAAGGTGGACTTTCAACTCACGCCTGGCGCAGTTACTGAAACCATTGAGGTGACCGCTGAAAA
The DNA here is from genome assembly GCA_003162875.1 of Granulicella sp. GTDB lineage: Bacteria > Acidobacteriota > Terriglobia > Terriglobales > Acidobacteriaceae > Edaphobacter. Next base: position 13,902 of record PLUT01000118.1, on the reverse strand, counting down.
TACGCTGCTGGATGCCGCCTCAGCAAATATTGCCACGACCTTGAGCACCCAGGAGGTAACGGACCTGCCGAACATCGGCCGCAACCCGTTCGTGATGGCGACTCTCGCGGGTGGCGTGCAAACCGGGGCTGCAGCCTCCAACGGCTACTTCGAAGGCAAGATGAGCCAGTTCACCAACCCGTTCAGCGGCGTCGCCATACAGATCACCGCGGACGGCAGCACAGGTCACAACCGCCTGACGATAGACGGCATCCCGGACGATCCGGCCGAACGGCTCTCCGGGAACGTCTATACGGGCTTCGTACCTTCGCCAGAGGCTGTGCAGGAGGTCAAGGTCCAGACCTCGATCTTCGACGCTCAGGTGGGTCACGGCAACGGCACCGTCACCAACACCGTCGTCCGCAACGGCACCAACAACATCCACGGGGCGGCTTACTACGTCTTCCAGAACACGTATTTCAACGCGAATACTTCGGAAAAGTCGCCCAATCAGAACCTCTGCTATCCAGGTTCGACGGGTTGCACCAACACCGTCGTCCCAACGCGCCGCAACAACGACCAGCTCAGCCAGACGGGGTTCGTCTTTGACGGCCCCGTTTACATCCCCAAAGTGTACGACGGGCGCAACAAGACTTTTTTTATGGCCTCCTTCGAGCGCTATGCCTCCCACACGGCGATCAACTACCAGGCTCGGGTCCCGACGCCGGCGGAGTTGACCGGCGACTTCTCCGGGCTGTGCTCGGCGTTCAACGGCAGCGGCCTTTGCACCTCTGGCATTCAGCTTTACGTACCGAACTCGCCGCTGGACGCGAACGGGAATCGCACCCAATATTTTCCGAACAATAACATCGCCGGGTCGATCAGTCCTGTGGGCGCTGCTCTTCTCAGCTATCTCCCTGGGCCAAACGTGCCAGGCGCATCCGCCACTACCAATCCCAACTACATCTCGACCCAGACCTCCTACCCGAGCACGTATCCATCGTTCATCGTGCGCTTCGATCAGGCGATCCGCCAGAACGACAAGCTGAACGCCATCTTCTTCCGGTCGGGCCTTACCCAGAACTACCCGATGCAGGGCTTTCCCAAAGGGATCGGACCGGGTGGCTACGGGTACAATGTTTACCGGAACAATCGCGGAGGAAGCCTGGATGAGGTCCACGAATTTTCCTCGAGCATGGTGCTTGATTCGCGATTCGGCCTCATTTACCATCCTTTCGGCCTGGTCTACCCCGGCAGCCAGGGCTTCAACCTTTCCGGCCTCGGCATCTCGGGAACCGGCCTTCCCTATGCCTCCTTCCCCGGAACTACGGAGAGCGACGGCTACGCAACCCTTGCCAATGGCTCCGGCGGTCAGATCAGCGAGAACACGGTAGGTTCGCTCGAAGAGATACTGTCCAAAACGCTGGGCCGTCAAAACATTAGGATCGGCTTTGAGGGCAACCTCACTCGCTACAACGTTCAGAATCCGCAGAGTGGCTTCGGGAACTTCGGCTTCGACCGTCACTTTACCCAGCAGAATTACACCACCGGAACCGCGACCTCGGGCGACGCGATCGCCGACGAACTGCTTGGAGCATTTTCCAATCTCTCGTACAACATTCAGGCGGCTTATGCGCTGCAACAGGTTTACATGGCCCCATTTATCCAGGACGACTGGCGAGTCACGGATAAGCTGACGCTGAACCTGGGTCTGCGCTACGACTACGAATCGCCGTTCACGGAACGGTACAACAAACAGGTGTCCAATTTCTGCACCACTTGCAGCAACCCGTTGCAGTCCTCCGTGACCGGGCTGACGCTGAACGGAGGTCTGGAATACACCAGTAACAGCGATCGATTTCCGTACGCCCGGGACTTGAACAACATTCAGCCCAGGCTCGGCGCAGCGTACCAGGTGACGCAAAAAACCGTGGCCCGGGCCGGCTTCGGCATCATCTACTTCAATACGCTGGAGAGTCCCATCGGCACAGGCTTCAGCCAGTCCACCAGCTACACGAACTACAGCGGCACGAGCAGCAACATAGCGCCGCTGTTTTCGATGAGCAATCCCTTTCCCAGTGGAGTCACCCTTCCGACTGGCAGTTCGCTGGGACTCGCCAGCGCGCTGGGGCAGAGCATCAGCTTCGTCGATCCCAATCACGTGCAGCCGAAGAGCGCGCAGTACACGGCGAGCGTGCAGCAGCAGTTTCCCGGCAATCTAGTCCTGCAGATTGCCTATGTCGGCACCCGGCCCACGCGCCTGGAGGTCAACCACAATATCAACATCCTGCCCGCACAGTATTACAACCAGGGCGGCCCCGAGGTTAACGTTCTGAATGCCTCTGTAGCCAACCCTATGGCGGGAAAGCTTCCTGGGACCACGTCTCTGAACAACGCCAACCTCGCCGAAAATCTGCTCTTGCTGCCGTACCCGGAGTTCGGCTCGGTCACCGAGGACTACTCCTCCATCGGAAGCGCGCCTTACAACGCGATGCAGATCCAAGTGTCGAAACCGATGAAGCATCATGTCTCGTTCCAGGGCAACTTCACCTGGGACAAGCTGATGCTGCACACCGGATACATCGATAACTACGCTGCCGCAATTGGCAAGCTGGAGTCCGTACAGGATGGCAACCCGACGATGTTCGGGAACATCTTCGGAACGGTGGAACTGCCGAAGCTGCTTGCTCGGCCGGCCTACGAGCGCCTTGCGTTTGGCGGATGGCAGGTAAATACGGTTGTGCGGTTCTCAAACGGCCCGCTGGTAGGCGCACCGGGCAATGTGGATATCATCGGCAATTATTACCAGCCTAATGCAAATTTCTACCGCACTTTCAATCCGTGCTACTTGACTCCGACGGTCAACAGCTCCACCGGAGCCGTCAGTTACGCACCGGTCAACAGCTCCTTAGACACCACCAACACTTACTACAAGGTCACAGCCTGCGATGGGCAGTCGCCCAATCCTGCATTCCGGCAGCGAATCTCGTATACGTCGCAGAGCAATTCGAACGTCCTCAATCTCCGCTACTCCGTTCACCCACTCGCGGATCTGTCGATCTTCAAGCAGTTCATCGTTCGCGAAGGAGTGAGTTTCGAGATTCGCGGCGAGTTCTTCAACATCATGAACACGCCGAATTTCCCTTCCCCAAATACCTCTCTCGGAGCTTCAAATACCGCATCGAGGGCCGGATCGGGCTCCCTGACAGTTCCCCTGGGCCAAGCGACACAGCAGAACGATCCTCGTATCGGTCAACTCACAGCCCGAATCAACTTCTAAAACGCGAGGGTGCCCCCGTACAGTTCTCCGTGCGAGGGCGCCTCTCTCCTTAAGCGCACATATCGAACCGGACCAGCCATGGTGACATCCTCCGCAGCAAAAGCGCCTCCGCCTACCGAAGGCGCCGAGTTGCCGCGGGACTCCGATCCCGCACGGATGGCGAGCAGCGACAAGATCAATGAACCCAAAAGGTCCCCAGCGTCTGCTGACCTGCTTCGCAAGATAATCGCTGCCGGCAAATCCATCCCTTCACGACCGAGCGCACATTGATCGCCATCTCCCAACTAACGGACGCACGGAAAGCGCTTCGTCGATACACGCTGCGCCTCTTGCTGCTGCCGGTCCTGCTTTCGGTTTGCGCGTTGGCGCAATCAACTGGAACACCGGATGCAATGCTGCGGAGGGGTTTTGCGAATCCGCCAGCCACGGCAAAGCTGCGGTGCTACTGGTGGTGGCTGAACGGGAACACCACGGAAGAGACCATCACCCGCGACCTTACCGAGATGAGCCACAAAGGATTCGGGGGTGTGCTGCTGGTGGACGCCAACGGGTCCAACCAGAATGGAAACGAGGACGTACCGCCGGGGCCGCGTTTCGGCAGCCCGGCGTGGGTCCGGCTTTATCTTCATGCGCTGAGTACAGCGAAGCAACTGCATCTTGAAGTGAATCTGAACATCGTCAGTGGCTGGAACCTCGGCGGCCCCGATGTGACGCCCGCGCAGGCGTCCAAACTGCTGACCTGGTCGCGAACCGTTGTGGGAGAGGGCAAGAGCTTCGACGGCGTGCTACCCATGCCGCCGGTCAGGAACGGCTTTTATCGACAAATTGCCGTGCTCGCTTATCCGCTGCAACACGGCGCGGCCCTTGCGGGCATGACGGGCGATTCGCGTTCGCCGATTCGGTCGCTGAAGTACAAGACGGCGTCGCTCGAAACCGGTATTTCGATGCCGAAGTCGGAAGCCCTGCTGGAAGACGCGCCCGCAACTCCCGGCGAACAGGACACGGAGCTAGACGATGTCATCGACCTGAGTGCGCAGGTGGATGAAGCGGGCCGCACGACGTGGCACCCGCCCTCCGCTGGAACCTGGGAGATTCTTCGCGTCGGCTACACCGATTCCGACGTGCGCGTGTCCACCTCCAGCGACACGTGGCAGGGGCTGGCGATCGACTATCTCGATCGTGGTGCATTCGATACTTATTGGGACCACACCGTTGCGCCTCTGCTTGAAGCGGCCCGACCTTACCTGAAGACGACCCTGGTGAACCTCGCGACCGATAGCTGGGAGGTGGGTGGGACCAACTGGACGGGACGATTTGCGGCTGAGTTTCGCAAGCGCCGCGGTTACGATCCGGTCCGGTATCTGCCGATCGTCGCAGGGCGGATTGTCGACGACCGCGTGACCAGCGATCGCTTTCTGAATGATCTGCGGCGAACCGTGGGCGACTTGCTGACCGACCACTATGACCATTTTACGGAACGTGCCAAGGCGTATGGTCTTGGAACACAGTGCGAGTCCGGCGGTCCGCACGGCGCTCCGATGGATGCACTCCAGACCTTCCGCTCCCTGACCGTGCCGCAGTCAGAATTCTGGGCGCAGTCCAGTGAACACCGTTCGAGCGATGAAGACCGGTTCTTCATCAAGGAAGCAGCCAGCGCGGCTGACATCTATGGCAAGCAACTGGTCGCGGAGGAAGGCATGACCAGCATCGGGCCGCAATGGAGCGAGTCCCTTGCCACCGATCTAAAGCCAACCTTCGACCATGCAGTGACCGAGGGCATGAACCGGCTGGTGTGGCACGAGTTCACCTCGGAGCCGAAGGCATTTGGCTTGCCCGGCATTGAATACTTCGCCGGCACGCACATCAACCCCAACGTGACCTGGTGGAACCAGTCAGAGCCGTTCTTCCACTACCTCAACCGCTCGCAGCTGATGGTGCAGCAGGGCCACGCAGTAGACGATGTTCTGTACTTCTATGGCGACGAGGTTCCGAACTTTGTGCGACTCAAGCGCGATGATCCAGCACGCGTTCTGCCCGGATACGACTATGACGTGACCGACGAAGATGCGTTGCTGCACAACCTCACGTTGCATAACGGCGTTCTCAGTTCGCCGGCCGGCAATGCATACCGCCTGCTGGTGATGCCAGTGGGACGCAGATTGAGCCTTGCATCGCTGGAACGAGTTGCGGAGTACGTGCGGCAGGGCGGAACGCTTGCCGGAGAGCCGCCGATAGGACCCACCGGAATTGTGGACGAGGCTGCGGCACGGCGATTCTCGCAATTGATGCAGGACCTGTGGGATGGGTGCGGCGCAGCGCAGCACACGTACGGTTCGGGCACGGTGTTTTGCAGTGCGGTTGGCAGAGCCACGCTGGAGGCTCTGCACATTGCTCCCGACTTCGAGGACCCCTCTGGGCGCCTGGATTATGTGCATCGAGCCGATGGAACGAGGGACATCTACTTTGTGCGGAACACGAGTTCGCAGGCTGCCGACACGGTTGCGGCCTTTCGAATCGCGGGGCGCGCGCCCGAACTCTGGAATGCCCTGGATGGTAGTGTCACACCGCAGATGATTTACCAAACCCAGGGAGGGCGGACAACAGTTCCACTGCACCTGGGTCCTTTCGGCTCGGTCTTTGTCGTCTTTGCGCAACCGGAGGGCGTGCACGCGACTGGGGTTCTGAAGGACGGCCATGAAATCACGTCGGCAATGGTGAGCGGGAATGAGCGAACCGGTTTCGCTCTGGAACTTGCAGAGGCGGGAATGTACCGTGTGCCTCTCTCCGACGGCCGGATGTTGACCGCTCAGGTTGCTTCGTCGAAGTCCCTGGACCTCCCGGCGGGTCAATGGACGGTTGAATTCCAGGCAGATCGGGGAGCCCCGGTCGGGCCGCAGCCGCTCAACAGCTTTCAGTCCTGGACGGAGTCGGCAGACCCTGGCGTACGTTACTTCTCCGGGACCGCGACCTACCGGACCGATGTGGATATAAAACCGGCTGCGAACGAACATGTCTACCTCACGCTTAGCGGCCTGCACGAGATTTGCACAGTGCGAGTCAATGGGAAGAATGCGGGCACGCTATGGGCGATGCCGTATCGACTGGATATCACCGGCAGCCTTTTGCCAGGCCGGAATGCGCTCGAACTCGAGGTGACCAACCTCTGGCCAAACAGGATTATCGGAGATGCTCAGCCTTCAGCGACTCACACCTACACAAGGACGAACATCCGCAAGTACACTGCAGACTCGCCTCTGCTACCTGCAGGGTTGATAGGCCCGGTTTCGTTGGAGATCGAGCGCCCGACAATCCTGCAGCTTACGCAGGGTGCCGCAACCAGGCGTCGAATGGAAACGAGAAGAGACTTCCGCAAGGGATGATAAATCAATGAATCAAGTGGACGACTGCCTGCGAATTGGCCTGATGGGAATAGGCCTGGAGGCTTACTGGAAACAGTTTGAAGGGCTTGAAGAGCGGCTTCAAGGTTACTTGGATGTAGTAGCGACCAAGATTACATCCAATGATCGTAGCGTTGTTCAGTTGGGCCTGATCGATACCCCACAAAAGGCCTGCTCCGCTGGTCACGAGTGCCGCCGCCAGGATATTGATGTGCTTGTCATCTACGCGACGACGTATGCGCTCTCTTCAACAGTGCTTCCGGTTGTGCTGCGAGCCAAGGTCCCGGTTCTCTTGCTAAACCTGCAGCCAGAGGCAGCGATCCGGTATGCACAATTCAACAGCATGGGTGACCGTACCGCGATGACAGGCGAATGGCTGGCGTACTGCAATGCCTGCCCCGTACCTGAAATCGCCAATGTATTGACCCGCTTGGGCATTTCGTTCTTTCAAGCCACCGGGATGCTGCACGACGATCCGGAGTGCTGGACTCAGATCGAGGCCTGGATGAAGGCGGCCGAAATTGCGAAGACGCTCAGTCACTCACGCATGGGGCTCATGGGCCACTATTACAGTGGCATGCTTGATATTGCGACGGATCTCGCTCAAGTGAGCGGTCGCTTTGGCATCCACGTCGAAATCGTCGAAGTGGATCAACTGACCGCACTGCGACGCGGGGTCGACTCTGCGGCAGTCAGAAGCAAGGTCGCCCAGTTCGGAGAGTTCTTTAAGGTGGAAGAGGATTGTCCGCGAGCAGAACTCGCACGTGCCGCCAAAACGGCCGTGGCGTTGGACCAGCTTGTAGCCGAGAATGACCTCCAGTTGATGGCCTACTACTACATGGGTACGGGTGTTCCCGAAAATGAAGACACCATGAGTTCAATCATTCTTGGAGCGTCCATGTTGACCGGCCGGCACGTACCCGTCGCAGGGGAGTATGAGGTTAAGAACGTAATCGCAATGAAGATTATGGATTTGCTAGGTGCGGGCGGATCTTTCACGGAATATTATGCGATGGACTTCTCCGCGGACCTGGTCCTGATGGGCCACGATGGCCCCGGTCACATCGGCATTGCTCAGGACAAGATCCGAGTCCGGCCGCTGCGCGTGTACCACGGCAAGGTTGGTGCCGGCCTTTCGGTTGAGATGTCGGTCAGATATGGGGCTGTCACGTTGCTGTCAGTTGTTGAAGATCCTAAACGCGGCTTTAAGCTTCTGGTTGCGGAAGGTGAGAGTGTTCCTGGCGAGATCCTCGAGATCGGAAATACGAACAGCAGATACCGATTCTCGATCGGGGCGCGCCGCTTTGCTGAAGAATGGAATGCCCAGGGGCCGGCACATCACTGTGCGATCGGTGTGGGGCATCATGGTGCTCAACTTGCCAAGCTGGCTGCCCTTTTGCAACTCGGCTTCAAGCAGGTTTGTTAGGTTACTGTGGAAGCCCGGCCGGTTCGCTCAGAGCATCATCCCACATGGAATAGGTCAGTGTCTTTCCGGCGACCAGCCCCCAGTTGATTGCATTGGTCGCATGCGCGGCAATGGGATGAGCCGCCAAAGTTGCTGCCCATTGCTCGTGACGAACGCAAATCGACTGTAGTCGATTTTGTAACGGTCAAAGCACCAAAGAGCCACAGAGATCAACAGGTCTGAGCGAGAAAGCGGTAACTTGTTCTATAAAAACCACTTATTTTCACTTGATTTCAACAGATTCCCATAAGCTACCGGATCTGCTTTGGGAACAGAGGGTCGTCAGTTCGAATCTGACCGCCCCGACGATCAGTAGGAGCTAAGTTGATTTCCGGATTGGAATCCCACATCAACTACGCCCTAGCGGCTCGCTGTTGTTCAAAGCGGACGGTCGACATTTCATAGGAAATTGTGCTTGTCCCAGTTTGTAGCGTGATTCGATACTCCTGACCGCGGCGAGGGTGGGCCAAAACAAACCGCCGAAGTGGGCCAAGCCAAGTTGCCAAAGTCACGCGCAATCACTGAATCCGGGTTTGAGAGCTTCGATGAGTTATTTCACGCACCTTATAGACAGATGGCTCCACGAGTCGTGTTTGCTAAAGCGTGGCGACGATTTGTCAGGCATAGTAGTCTCCTCGTGCACTTCAGTCCGCGCAAAGCCATGGTCGGGGTGGAGGCAGGCGTTGATGCTCGAGCAGCCGGAGAGAGTCGTCGGGTGGCATCGAGCATCGACTGACCACACCTTGCATTGATCCTATTATCATGCATTTACGGCATCAACTCTTCCGCCGATCTCCCGCAGTTTGGTGGAACTTCAGCCTTATGCGTAAATACCCGGTGGAACTTCAGGCTTATGGGGTATTAGGCTTCAGCGTTATGGGGTACGAGAGGGCGTAAGTCATTGAAAGCTCGATCCGCCAACTTCAGCTTTATGCGTAAACCCACAGAAGAGGGGCTGGGGCGCCGGCGGAGGCGCAGGCATCGGGCTGGGGTCCGTGCTGCTGATTCTGCTGCCGTGCTGTTTTCTAGGGGTGTTCCGGTAGATAACTCCGTCCATCTAGAGGCCCACGCTAATCCGAGATGTCGGTAATCCCATATCTGCGCGAGATGTGGGCCATTTAGCTGCAACTGCCATAGCAATACTCGCAATCTGAACCCTGAGCTTTATTGCACAGACGGCTTGTTGCTGAGCCGCTAGTTTAGGAAGTAATCCGATTGTCCGGGACTGCGGTGCACATGCTTTGGACAGTCTTTGTAGCGCTTCTTATTCTGTGGCTCCTTGGTTTCAGTTTCCATGTTGGCGGCGGGCTAATCCACCTCTTCTGGTTGGGGCGGCGGTGATCCTGATCGTCAACCTGGTGAGCGGGCGCCGGATTGCGCTATAGGAAAATCGCAACCGCTGGCTGCCAGAGGCAAACAATGCTCGGATTAATAATCGCGTTTTCAGTTTTGGCGTTGTTTGATTCGCCTGACCGCCATAGATCTTCGTCGGCCCATACTCATTTGCGATGTCGCTATGCCGGCACCAAAGGCCGGCACGTCGCTCCCGGCCCGGGTTCGAGCCGGTGAGCGGCCGCGACTTGAATGTGGCCGGGGACATTGGGCCTTCCCCTGCTGGACAGTGGGCGCGATTGATACCCGGTCTGGGACACATCAATACCTTTCTTGAGTGGTTCGGCGACTTGGCAATATTTTCCTGGCATTCACTGCGTGCGGCCGTTACGCCGCCGTTTGAATTCCGCGAGTTGTTTCGTCAACTCGACGAAATCGGATCCATGTCACTGCCTCTGGTCGCAGCAGCCGGAGCCGCGATCGGGGCCGTACTCTCGCTGGAAGCCCGATATAGCCTGACTCGATTTGGGGCCAAATCGATGCTTCCGGCCGCCATCGTGTACTCCGTTATTCACGAGACTGGTCCGATCATCACCGGCTTGATTGTGAGTGGCCGAGTGGGCGCCGGCATCGGTGCGGAGTTGGCGTCGATGAAAGTGACGGAGCAGATCGATGCCATCGAAGCTTCGGCGGTAAATCCGTATAAGCTGCTGGTCGTCACCCGCATTCTGGCCTGCATCCTGATGCTGCCCTTGTTGACGCTCGCGGCTGATTTTTGTGGTGTACTGGCGGGCTGGATCACGCAAGCTATTGCCGAGCCGCTCTCGTTGCAGCAATTCATCAATAGCGCATTCAAGGGGACCACTCTCAATGACTTCCTGCCGCCTACATTCAAGACGGCTGTATTTGGCCTGATCATTGGGCTGATTTCCTGCTTTCAGGGAATGCGCACACAGGGAGGCGCTGTGGGCGTGGGCCGGGCCGCAACCAGTTCCGTAGTCCTGTCCTCCTTGTTTGTCATCCTGGCAGATGTTGTCCTGGTGAAATTCATTCTTATCTTTTTCCCGTAGACCAGAAGGCCAACAAACCGAGAACCATATATGGCAACAGCCTGTGCAAACGCGATGACCCCAGAAAATGCCGGGAGAGGCGAAAGTATACCGGCTGTCTCCGTCGTCGGCCTGCACAAGTCCTTTGGAAATCAAATGGTCCTCAACGGGATCAACTTGAGCGTGAGCCGCGGCGAGACCCTGGCGGTACTGGGAAGGAGTGGCACCGGCAAGAGTGTATTGCTGAGGATCATTATCGGCCTGCAATCGCCTGACGCAGGAGCGGTGTGCGTTCATGGGCAAGACATTAAAGGGCTAGATCTCGATCGCCTCAGCTCTATCCGGATGAAGATGGGATTCTCATTTCAGCATTCGGCGCTGTACGACTCACTGACGGTTGAGCAGAATGTGATGTTTCCGCTGCAACACCACTGTAAGGAAATGTCGAAAGCCATGCAGCGCGATCGGGCGAGTCAGTTGCTGGCTGAAGTGGGAATGGAAGGCCATCTGGAAAAAATGCCTTCGGATATCTCAGGCGGCATGCAGAAGCGCGTCGGTCTTGCTCGCGCATTGGCTTTGCAACCGGACATTCTTCTGCTCGACGAACCCACCGCCGGTCTCGATCCGATCAGCTCCGCGGAGATTGACGACTTGATTCTCAAGCTGCAAACGGAGCATCAGATGGCGTCGATTGTGGTGACTCACGATCTGCATAGCGCCAAAACGATCGCCGGCCGCCTGGCCTTGATTGACAAAGGGAGTGTGGTCATCGAGGGCAGTTTTGCAGAGCTTCAGCAAAGCGATATTGAGTTTGTAATGCAGTTTCTCAAGCATTCGTAGGAGGGCATATGTCAAGAGCAGCGCGACTAGGCGCATTCATTATCGCGACACTGGGAATTCTAGTACTTGGTACTGTCATTATCGGGAGCAACCAGTATTTATTCAGTTCAACGTACCAATTGAAGTCGCAATTCACTACGGTGGCAGGCCTGTCGGCGGGAGCGGATGTGCAGGTGGGTGGCGTTCACAGTGGAACTGTACGCTCTATCGATCTGCCCCACGAGCCGGGAGGAAAAGTTACGGTCGTCATGGATCTAAACAAGTCGACACACGAGATCATCAAACAAGACTCGGTGGCATCGATCGAAACGGAAGGACTGCTAGGCAACCAGTATATGGCGATCTCGTTTGGCTCCCCCGGAAGATCCGATGTGCGGGACGGGGACACGATTGCGAGCGATCCGCCACTTGAAATGGCCGACCTGATCAAAAAAACCGATGCGATTCTGGATAGCAGCCAGCAGGCCGTCCTGAATGCTTCGCAGATGACAGCGAATCTAGCGTCGATCAGCGCGAAGGTTGATAACGGAAAAGGGACGGCAGGGGCACTCGTCAATGACAAGCAGCTCTATGCGAATCTGGAACAGACGACGAGCGACGCGCGCGACACGATGGTCCAGGCGCAGGCAGGAGTCACCGACTTTCAGGAAAACATGGAAGCCCTGAAGCGCAACTTCTTTCTGAGCGGATATTTCAACAAGCGGGGATACGAGGATTCCGCTGACCTTACAGCAAATGAGATCGGGCAATTGCCGGCAGACCCGCCCATGAAGACGTTTACGTTTTCGTCGAAGCAGCTCTTCGACAAGGTCGATTCGGCAAAGCTGAAGAACCAGAAACCTCTCAATGCTTGCGGCGAGTTTCTGGCTGACAGTCAATACGGATATGCAGTGGTTGTTGTTTCCGCCGGAGCAAATGGCGACGCCCAGAAGGACCTCGTCCTAACGGAAGGCAGAGCCATGGTCGTGCGGGAGTATCTGGTCGAGACCTTTGGGTTCGACGATAGCCACCTGAAGACTTTGGGAATGGGCAAGCAGGCAGAAACCAACTCCGATGTCGGATGGGGTTCGGTGCAGATTATCTTCTACCCGTCCGGGGCAGTGATACCCCCGAACAAGCAATCGCCGGCGGCGACCTCATCCGGGACGATCCGAGAACTGCCGACTCTGGGTTCTGTCGTCTCAGTGCCTAAACCATAGTGAATACATTGATAGGTTTGAGTGCGCTGCGTGGCCAACTGCGCCTTTTTTCGATGAGTTTGTCCGCCCATTCGAAGGACCTCCGAGGGCTGAAAGCATGTACCGAATTGCTCGTCGGTAGCACATCCCAGTCCCGGATCGGGTGCGCAACACAGGAGATGGAGTCCGTCCTCAGCGTGTGCGCACGCAGAGGCTGTAGTCGCTGCTGGCGGCGCCCACGCGCCCCGACGAGACCTGTACGATGGATTTTGCAGGATGCGCTGGCCAACGGCCGTAAGCTGCGCACCTTGTCGATCGAAGACGCGTACACGCGGGAGATGCTGGCCATTGAGGTGGACACCTCACTGCCCGCGCTGCGCGTGGTTAGAGTGCCTGACAGAAGGCGAGGCGACTGCTCACACTCAAACGAAGTGAAGCATCTGTGTCGCGATGGTTGCGCATTTCTGGTATGCGCAGGATGCGCGTAGGCCAGTTATGTGTGGTTGGTCGGGAACCGCTGTCATTGTAATGATGAGGTAGTATGGCATAATTACAAGATGATCATCCCTCGTCAAATACAGCCCCAGGTGTCCCGCCTGCTCGAACAGTTTCCCGCTGTAGCGATTCTTGGACCTCGGCAAGTGGGCAAAACTACGCTCGCCACGGCATTGGCTGAGGCGCTAGGGGGGCAGGCCCTCTATCTGGACCTGGAACTGCCTTCCGACCGAGCCAAAATGACCGAGCCGGAACTGTACCTGACACAGCACGAAAACCGGCTGGTTATCCTCGACGAGATCCATCGGCTTCCAGGGATCTTCCAGACTCTGCGCAGCGTGATCGACCAGCGGCGCCGCAAGAGCAGGCTGGCCCGTCATTTTCTGCTCCTCGGCTCTGCTTCGATGGATTTGTTGCAGCAGTCCGCCGAAAGCCTGGCAGGACGAATCGCATATCAGGAGCTTGCTCCGTTTTCGGTCACGGAAGTTGCTGGGATCAAGGATGCGCCGATGGACCGTCTTTGGACTCGCGGCGGCTTTCCCGACAGCTTTCTTGCTGCCAATGACGACGCCAGCTTTACCTGGCGGACAGCCTTTATCCAGACATACCTTGAGCGCGATGTGCCCGCACTCGGCCCCCGCATCCCCGCCGAAACGCTGCGCCGCTATTGGCAGATGCTTGCCCACAATCAGGGCCAGATGCTTAATGCCGCGCAGCTCGCGAATGGACTTGGTGTTAGCGGCCACACTGTAGCCAGGTATCTAGACATCATGGTGGATCTGCTTCTGGTACGCCGCCTCCAGCCATGGGCCGCGAATGCCAAGAAGCGACTGGTCCGTACACCCAAAGTCTATGTCCGTGACACAGGCCTGCTCCATGCCTTACT
>PLUT01000129.1 GCA_003162875.1 Granulicella sp. | reverse complement strand
TCCCCGTATTTGTATTGCGCATTCAGCCCGTTACCTCGAGGGGGTGCCTCCCCGCCGCTGACTCGGTTGTTCCATCGAACCATGTTAACCCAAAAGGAACTCCCCCCTCGCTAACCATTTGTGTTTACAATAAAACAGCCTCTCAAACCTGGGAAAAACGCAACGCCCGTGAGCGGAAACAGGAGCCGAACAGGATGCTGGAAAGACGTTCCGAAAAGGACCTCTTTCGCTAATTGCTCAGATCCATCCGCTGCCGTAAGAGCCGCAGAATCGATGGGGCACCAACCTCCTGAGGGGGAGTTAATCGAAAGGTGACTCCCCCATAGCTAACTATCCGTGTTTGCAATAAAAGACCCGCTAATTCCGGGGAAATCTCCAACACGCGACGTTTTCCCGCAGCCCGTGAACCCTTGCGCTATCGTGATGTGTGATGACCCCGCTCCCCATCTCTGGCTATGTGCTTGCCGGCGGGCGCAGTTCGCGCATGGGCCGCGATAAGGCGCTGATTGAGCTTGCCGGCAAGCCATTGATTGAACATGCCGTGACCAAGCTGCGGCGGGTCTGCACGGAGGCCCATATTCTGGCCGGCGCAGAGGGCGAACATGCGGGTCTCGCGCAGTATGCTCCGCTGGTACACGACCTGCACCCCGGCTGTGGCCCTGTGGGCGGCTTTGAGGCGGCGCTGAAGCAGTCTGGCTTCGAGTGGAACCTCTTTCTGCCGGTGGACATACCGTTTCTTCCATCGGCCCTGCTGGACGACTGGGTGCGGGCGACGCTTCGCGACGCAAGCAGAGGAGCGCGCATCGCAATGTTCACCGTGGACGGGTTGCCGCAGGGCGTCCTGGCATTGCTACACCGCGAGGTGCTGCCTTCGGTCGTGGACGCCGTCGCGAGCCAGAGGCTGAAGGTCTTTCCGGTGCTGGAAGATGCGGGAAGGGAACTTGCCGCGAAGCAGGGGATGCCGCTGGAAACGGTGTTCCGCAATGTGTGCTGGGGTGGATTCCCGTCGAAGGAGGGAAGGCCCGTCCCGCGGCGGGAGCCCTGGCAATTCATAACGGAGGCACAACGGGCGGCGGAGCGCCTGTGGTTCGCCAACCTGAACACTCCTGAGGACCTGGTGGAAGCCGAGGCGAACGTGGATGCGCTGGATACTTGACCAAGAAAGAGCAGTTTTGGAGTTGAGAGCCGCAAGAAGGCATGCCCCAGGGGCTAAAGCCCACATTTTCGTCGTCCTCTGATGCCCGGACTAAAGTCCGGGCCTATCTCAGAAGCAGAGACAACGGCAGTGCTGGGTTTGGCCGTGGTGCATCATAGAGGTACACCATGACAGAGCCCGACCCGAAGCCGGAGCAGGAATCGGAATCCGGAGTGCAGCCGTCCGAGCAGAAATCCGAGTCCGGAGTGCAGCCGACCGCCGCGAGCCGCGTATCCGAAGTTGCCCGGGGGGAGAGCGCTGAAGCCACCGCCGAGGCGAAGGAGAGCGTCCACGAGTTCATGGCGGAGGCCGCGGTGCAGAACGAGGCCGCCAACGAAGCAGTCTCCGCGGGGGGGGAGGAAAACGGGACCGGCGTTGGGATCGGGATCGGGACCGGGATCTCTGCGGATGATTCGGGTTCCGCCCCCTTCATTGCATTCGAGCACGTGCACAAGTCGTTCGGCGACCTGGTGGTGCTGAAAGACGTCAGCTTTTCGGTGCTGCCCGGGGACACGCTGTGCATCCTGGGGCGCTCCGGCGTAGGTAAATCGGTTGCGCTGCAGATACTTATGGGCTTTCTCAGGGCCGACGCAGGCCGCGTGATGGTGGCTGCCGAGGACATCTGCGGATTCACGGAGAAGCAGTTGCAGGCGATCCGCCGCAAAGTCACCATGGTGTTTCAGAATGGAGCGCTTTTCGACTCCATCACGGTTGGGGAAAATGTGGCATTTCCGCTGCGGGAGCGCCACGATCTCGCCGAGGACCAGATCCAGAAGATTGTTACGGGCATGTTGGACATGGTGGGCGTGTCGAACATGGAAAACGTGCTGCCCTCCGACCTCTCGACCGGCATGAAGCGCTCGGTCGCCATAGCGCGGGCGCTGGCGTCGCAGCCGGAGGCGGTACTGTACGACGAGCCTACGACCATGGTCGATCCGTTGATGGGGCACCTTCTAGGCAGCCTGATCGCGCTGCTGAAAACCCAACTGCACCTGACCAGCATCGTAGTAACCCACGACATGCGGCTTGCCCGGAAACTTGCCGATAGTGTGGTGTTTCTGCACCAGGGCGAGGTTCGCTTCTTTGGCACGGTGGAGGAGATGGACCGGAGCGACGATCCGGTTCTTCAGGAATTTCTGTCTCTCGATGCACTGGTTTTGCCGGCTTAGGGCAACCTTCGCCGGCCTGGGTTAATCTTGTGCGCAACATTTGAGCATTGTCATGTGTCTCTATTGTCGGTATCCTCGAACAAAGACCGGATTTCCGGCGATATTCGCCTCCAATTGCCGCGGTTTTCTCCCATGCGCACCTGTTGGCGCGAATTCTCGCAAGTCATTGAAAAACTGTGAAGCTGCTCTAAGGGATGCCGGAACGACCCGGCGTAAACATTTACCGCGCACGCAATGCGCGTAGTGGGACTGAGAGAGCCGTTCGCCATGGCGACACCGGATTATCTCGAGCAAGTAGTTATTTCCGGAAGAAGACGGTCTTCGGCCAGCGGAGCCCAGAGGGTTAGGTCTGGGATATTTCACCGTCCATCGGTCACCAGCCTGATCTGGGCGGCGCTCGATCTGATGACCGTAGCGATCGCCGGGCTGCTGGCGGTGTGTTTTCGCGTCGATGTGCCCAGCAGCGTGAAGGTCGCCTTGCTGCCAGCCTTCCTGTTCCATTCCGCACCGGTACAGTTGCTGGTCTACGTGGGGTGGTACGGGCTGATGGTCGTGATTCTGGCGCGATCCTACGGGCTCTATGGGCCCATTCCGAGCCGTAGCGGGCTGAATGAGCAGCGTCTGACGGTGCAATCGGCGCTGATCGCGGGGCTGCTGCTTTGCGGGACGCTGTACCTGGGGAAAGCCGAGGTAGTTTCCCGCATCGTGGTCATGCTGCTGGTGCTCTTCACCATGGTCCTGCTCTGCCTGCGGCGCGCCATCTGGCGCAAAGTGGTCTACAGCCGGTATCGCGCGGGCCTGGAGACGCGCAACGTTCTGATCGTGGGCGCAGGCCGGGTGGCCCACGCGCTGCGCAACCACCTCGAATCCCTGCGCCATCTGGGCTTCCGCTTCAAGGGGTTTGTTGCCCTGACTGAACGCGAGGCGGAATCCGGGGAGGCCGACATTATTGGAGACGTCCGCAACTGCCTCTCGCTGGCCCGCTCTCTCTTCGTGGACGAGATATTCTTCTCTGTGCCCGCGGAAAAGAAACTGGTGATTGCCCTGGTGGAGGAGGCGCGCGCCATCGGTATCGACGTCCGTGTGGTGCCCGATCTTTACGATGGCCTGGCGTGGAACGCGCCGGTCGAGTACATCGGCCAGTTTCCCACAATCCCGCTGCACCGGCGGGACCTTCCCATCGGCGCGTATCTGTTGAAGCGCGCGCTCGATACCAGCGGCGCCGCTCTTGCCATGCTGTTCGGGTGGCCTTTCATGCTGCTGCTGATTGCCGCTATTCGGCTCGACTCCGCCGGCCCGGCGTTCTATCGTGCAGAACGGATCGGCCGCAAGGGCCGCACCTTTACCTGCTACAAGTTCCGCACCATGTGCGTCGATGCGGACAAGCTGAAGGATGACCTGCAGGACCGAAACGAGCGCGACGGCATTCTCTTCAAAATTGCCGATGACCCGCGCGTGACCCGCGTCGGGCGATTTCTGCGCAAGTACTCGCTCGACGAGGTACCGCAGTTTTACAACGTGCTGCGCGGCGACATGAGCCTGGTAGGCCCGCGCCCGCCCATGGCCTCTGAGGTGGAACAATACGATCTCTCGCACCTGCGCCGGCTCGACGTTCTGCCGGGAATGACCGGGCTGTGGCAGGTGGAGGCGCGGCAGGATCCGTCCTTCGACAGCTACATTTCCCTGGATACGGCGTATGTCGAGAACTGGAGTCTGTGGCTGGACATGAAGATCCTGGCGCGCACGGTGGGCGTGGTGGTGTCCGGCACCGGCTCCTAAGGACAGTTGTCAGTTCTCAGTGATCAGTTCTCAGTAGAATGGGAGTAGTCTCTTCTCGCTTTATCTGACAACTGAGAACTGACAACTGACAACTGCCCTTATGAAGATCGCACTAGCCCAGATCAATCCAACCGTCGGCGACTTTGCGGGAAACGCTCGCCTCATACTCGACTTCACCGCCCGCGCCGCAAAGCAGACCGCCGACCTGGTTGTCTTCCCCGAACTCGCTATCTGCGGATACCCTCCCGCCGATCTGCTCGAAAAATCCTCGTTCCTCGCCCGCGCCCGGAAGACCCTCGACGAACTCGCCGCCACCACCGCCAGCGGTCCGGCCATTCTCTGCGGTACGGCCCTCGCCATCGACGGCGATTCCTCCACCGGCAAGCGCGCTCGCAACGTAGCCGCGATGCTCTCAGGCGGCAAGGTCAGCTTTCTGCAACAGAAGATGCTGCTGCCGTTCTACGACGTATTCGACGAACAGCGCTACTTCGAACCTGCCGCGCAGCAGTCTTTGACCACGGTCAACGGCGAGCCCCTTGCCATTACCATTTGCGAGGATGCGTGGAACGACAAGGGCTTCTGGCCGCGCCGGCTCTATGCGGTTGACCCGGTGGACGACCTGATGCGGCAGTGGGCGACCCTGCCCGATCCGCTGGCCGTGCATCCGCGACTCATCCTGAACATCTCCGCATCGCCCTTCTGGTGCGGCAAGCGCGAACTCCGCCGCGACATGCTTGCTGCGCTCGCCCGACGCCATCGCGCCCTCGTCGTCATGGTCAACCAGGTCGGCGGCAACGACTCGCTCGTCTTCGACGGCACCTCCATCGCCCTCGCGCCCGATGGCGAGGTGGTGGCGCAGGCCGCATCCTTCCGCGAAGATTTGACCGTCTTCGATACCTCCGGCTTCGCACCCGGCCGCTATGCCGCTACGGAGCCGGCTTCGCGCCCGGCCGGAGGCTCGTCGCCTGCCAAGAGCGAGGCTCCCAGCCCGTTGGGGCCTGCGTACGCATCTGGCTTCGGGGACTTGGGGGAGACGGCAGCGATTTGGGATGCGCTGGTCCTCGGCACCCGCGACTACGTCCGCAAGTGCGGCTTCTCCAAAGCCCTCGTAGCGCTCTCCGGCGGCATCGACTCCGCCCTCGTCGCCGCGATCGCGGTCAAAGCTCTCGGCCCAAGGAATGTTCTCGGCATCGGCATGCCCGGCGAGTTCTCCTCAACCGGCTCCATCGACGATGCCCGCGCGCTGGCGGCCAACCTCGG
>PLUT01000292.1 GCA_003162875.1 Granulicella sp. | reverse complement strand
GGTCAGAATGACGATCGGGAAATTTGGTCACAATGACGAATCCTTCTCGCCTCGATTCTCTCAACCATCGGAAAATTATTGGGGTTGGGGCGGGGGTGCGTTGACGCGCTGGAGGACGATCCAGGCATACTGGGCGGCGGAGAGTGGCGCGAGCAGGGCGATGGCGCGGAGGAGATCGCGGCGCAGCAGGAGATGGTCTATGGCGGGCCAGACCTGATCGATGAGGACGAGGGTGAGGCCGAGGATCTGGACGAGGGTGTTGAGTTTGCCGAGCAGGCTGGGGCGGAAGTCGCGCAGGGTGTTGGTGGCGAAGAGCAGGGTGGAAATGAGCAGGATGCCGAAGTCGCGGCTGAAGACCAACACGGTGACGTAGCGCGGGACCAGGCCCATGTGGGTGAGGACAAGAAACAGCGTGCTGAGGAGGAGTTTGTCGGCGATGGGGTCGAGATAGAGACCGAGGGTGGTGCGCTGGGAGAGCATGCGCGCGAGCAGGCCGTCGAAGCCGTCGCTGAAGCCGGCCAACACGAACAGGGCGAAGGCGAGGTGGTAGCGGCCGTCGAGGATTGCGATGACCAGGAACGGGATGATGAACAGACGCAGCAGCGTGAGCAGATTGGGGACGGCGCGGAACTGGTGGAGAAAAGGCATGCAGGGGGCAGACCTATCGTAGTGCATTGCAGGTTGCAATTGCCGGAGCGCTTCAGCGGTTGCTGTGGGCGGGGGATTCCATTTAGACTAACAGGACGCACCGGAGGCGCGTAGCTCAGTTGGTTAGAGCGCTACCTTGACACGGTAGAGGTCAGGAGTTCGAGTCTCCTCGTGCCTACCATTTCTTCAATGACATACGCGGAAGGCCGAGAATTTATCGCCTGTAAAACGTCGCCTGCCCCGTTTGTCAAGGTTCCTACCTCCCCCAAATTGACTGCTTGCGAGCCCGGCTGCAGCGCTCTCACCATCGAGTCCTGAGCCACTAGCATCGACGCATTCACCTGGTGAGGGTACCCACCTTCACCCCTAACATCAAGCCCCTCTGCGAGCTTGCTTGCGGAATTGCGAATCTCAGAATTACTGGGGTACTGGAAAATGGAAATGCTGGCCGCGTGAGGTCTTGACGGTGAAGGTTCGAGGTAATGGGCCACGCCTCGTGAGCTCCGCCAACGCCTCATCGCTGTCTGCATCCAGCACCAGAATCCCGGAGCCGGAGCCGGTAGCGAGTCCCCAATTGCACTTGGGATACTTCCGAATCCATTCAGCTAGTTGTAAAGAGTTACTCGTGGCCGCCTCTGGCCATCCCATTACCAGAGGTGTCTTGCTGCGAGCCTTGACCGGAAATAATCTCCATCCACGATGGGCAAGTCGGAGCACCTGTTCTTCATTGTTGTTTGGTAAAGACAGTTCGTTGTGTTCTGAAGCAATGCTACGTTTTTTCTCCAATGCATCCTCGTGTTGGATTTAATCCCTTACTAACCGTCAATTAGCGCTTCCGCATAATATGGCGGGAACGCTGCACACCTGAGGCACAAGTAATTGGGACCTTGAGCAACGAACTATAGACTTAAGTCTCAGCAATCGTGAGATTGCAGGTGTTGATAGGTGTAGTATGCCATCCAATAGAACTGTCAAATTTAGAGCGCCGATTGGAGCACACAGGGCCATTTTTCCGTTGCGCGCCCGGATGCCTCTCTACCCAGATTGCAGGCTTAGGCTGCGATGCAGCTGGTTTTCGAGTTAAATGAACTCGGGACCTGTGTTTCGGTGAGCCTAATTCAAATGCGACGAACGCAACCTGGGCAATTTCGCCCACGGAAGTCTGTCGGCAATAGCGCGACAGCGCTCCGAAGGCGCAATCTCCTCAGCCTTTGCGTCTATCTTGCTTTCGTATTGTTCGACGCTTTAGTTTTTGCGAAAGCCCCAATTGGGACTCCGCTACAGTACACTCGCACGGTTTGGCGCGTCTCTGATGGTCTGCCGGAAGATACAGTTCAAGCGTTGACGGAGTCCAAAGATGGACTGCTTTGGATCGGGACGACCGGTGGATTAGCGCGTTTCGATGGGGCACACATCCAGCTGTATGGACCAGGAATGGCGAAGGCCTTGTCTGTCAACAGCATCTTCTGTCTCACTTTGGGCAGGGACGGGAGCCTATGGGCAGGAACTGAGGGCGGCGGCCTCTTGCGTCTGCGCGGCAACGGGCTGCGGGTCTATTCCACAAGCGACGGACTCACCGAGGCGTTCGTGCGGACCGTCTTTGAGGACGATCGTGGCCGTGTCTGGGTTGGGACGGACAATGGGCTGTTTGTGCTCGAGGGAGAGCGTCTGCGCAGAGTAGATCAGGGTGCGATTACTCCAATGGGTGTACATTCCATCACGGAGGATCACGATCATCGCATCTGGGCAGGAGGCTCGCAACTGATTGCCATCGATCCGGATGGGACGGCAAAGGTCTTTTCAGTCCCCGGTTCCTACAGCGAAACCGCAGTAAAGAGAATTTTGGAGACCAGTGATGGGACGGTATGGGTAGGCACCGTTGGCGGTCTGCAAAAGCTGGTTGATGGCCAGTTCCGTACAGTGCCCGGCATCCACGCGACCGTGCGCACTCTCCTGCAGACGAGCGACGGCACGTTGTGGATTGGAACGATTGGGGAGGGTCTTTGGACGTATCGGGACGGTCGGCTAACCCGTATGAGCGGCCCGGGCATTTTGCCCAGCGACACAGTCCTTTCGATCTTCGAGGACGATCAGGGACAGATTTGGATTGGCACCCAGGCCGGTCTGGTCCGTCTCAACCGGACGATGGTGAGTCTGGTTCCTCTTCCCGAGGAGGGCGACCCCGACTTCGAGACGATCTCCGGAGACGATGCGGGAGACCTCTGGGTCGCGGCACATCACCTGTACCTCATACGCGATCACACGGCGCATCGGTTGGTCTATCCCGGCATTGGCACGGTGCCAGTCCGCAATGTGTACCGCGCTCACGACGGCTCTCTGTGGATCGGCACGGATGGTGGCGGTGCGTACAACATACGGGGTGCGGAGATCCGTCACTACACCGCTCCGGCAGAGTTGACGAACAACTTCATCCGCGGGTTTCTGGAGAGTCATGACGGGCACATGTGGATCGCCACCGACGGCGGCGTGAGTCGTATTGGCAGAGACGGAGTCGCAGGGTTCACCGTTGAAAACGGTTTGGCGTATATGAGTACACGCAGCCTTCTGGAGGACCGCTCCGGCAATATATGGATCGGGACGGATAGGGGGCTCAGCTGCTGGGCCGCCGGAAAGTTCATGCAAAATGATGCAACTCGTAAGCTCGCGGAGGAGAAAGTCTGGTCGATCATGCAGGACCGTAACGGCACAGTGTGGTTCGGAACACGAGATCATGGCCTTTTCCGGTATCGCGATGGAGCCGTTCAACAATACACCGTGGCCCAAGGCCTGCCATCCAACAGCCTGTACCAGATACTTCAGGACAGGCGCGGCACCTACTGGTTGACAAGCCCAAACCTGATCGCCTCGGTTGAGGAGACTGAGCTCTCCGGCCCGTATCCATCGGGCGATCGGTCGATCAGCGTGAAGGTGTATAGCATGCCGTATGGTGGGGACGGGGCGCAGCTCTACGGCGGACGTCAGCCTTCTGGCTTCCTCGCTTCCGATGGCAGCGTATGGTTTCCGACGACTCGCGGCGCGGCAAACGTGCAGACGACCAAACCGGCGCCCGTCGAGCCTCCACGCGCGGTCCTCGACGACCTGGTCGAGGATGGACGCAGCGTTGTTCCGGGTGAGGGTTTGCAGGTGCCTGCGTACGTCGCCAGACTGAGTTTTGCATTTGGGGCGATCTCACTGCGCTCCCAGGAGGGAGTTCGCTTCCGGTACAAGCTTGAAAACTTCGATAACGGATGGAATATGTCGGCCGCCAACCGCAGTGCGACATACACCAATCTACCTGCCGGCCACTATCGATTTCGGGTGGCTGTCTTCGATACAGCCGATCCAGCGATCGTGAACGAGGTCTCTCTCTCCTTCACAAAAGCACCTTTCTTCTATCAGACATGGTGGTTCTACACCCTCGCGGGCTTGCTGGTCGCGTTCATTGCATGGGCCATCTACCGTCAGCGCGTTCGCCAGATGCAGACTCGCTTCACGGCGGTGCTCGAGGAGCGAAACCGCCTGGCCCGCGAGATGCACGATACCGTGATCCAGGGCTGCACCGGAACGTCGGCCTTGCTCGAGGCAATGGCGAGTACGGCAACCGAGAAGCAAACTACGGACTCGGAGCTTTTGGAGTATGCGCGTCTCCAAATCCGAAAGACGATCAACGAGGCCCGCGAAGCCGTGTGGAACATGCGTCAGGAGCGAGAGAAAGCGATCGACTTGGTCCAGGCTCTGAGCGGAGCGGTGACGCAGATGAATCGAGAATACGGAAGTACGGTCTCATTCGCCCATAACCTGGATAGATTGGAGGTCGGAGCTTCCGGAGCCCATGAGATCATCATGACGGTGCGCGAAGCTCTCTACAACTCCATCCAGCACAGTGGAACCGACCACGTTCAGCTCGACGTTCAAGGTTCGGCAGAGGGCAACCTGACCATCTCGGTTACTGATCACGGGTGCGGCTTCTCCGCTGACAAGACAATTCCGGAGAAGGAAGGGCATTATGGGATAGTTGGTATGCGGGAGCGCATCCAGCGGCTCGGCGGGAGATTTGATCTATTCTCTAAGCCAGGTTCGGGAACCACAGTTCGCTTCGTCCTGAGTCGTTCCAAGGGCCGCATGAGAGCGCAACGAGGTTGAGTTATGGACGCAGGCGCGGAAGCAATTCGGGTCCTGATTGTCGATGACCATCCTATTATGCGCGTGGGCATCGCGGCGATCATCAACGCTCAGCCGCGGATGCAGGTTGTCGGACAGGCTGGCACCGCGGGCGAAGCCGTCTGCATGTTCGAATCCTTGCGGCCTGACCTTACACTGATGGATCTCCGGCTCCCGGACGGCAGCGGAGTGGAAGCCATCCGCAGAATCTGCGCCATCTCGCCCAAGGCGAAGATTATCGTGTTGACGACCTATGAGGGCGACGAGGACATTCATCAGGCGCTCGACGCAGGTGCCCGCGGCTACATCATCAAGGGCATGCAGCATGATGCGCTGGTAAAGGCACTCCAGCGCGTGCACGCAGGCCAGCGCTATCTTCCTCAGGTGGTTAGCGAAGCCCTCTCCTCCCGCATCCCCGGTTCTCACCTCAGCCAGCGTGAGCAGGAGGTTCTTCAACTCATGTTTGCGGGCAAGAGCAATCGTGAGATTGCGGAAGAGCTTTCGATCAAGGAAACGACCGTCAAATCGCATGTCAGCGTCATTCTTATGCGGCTGGATGTGACCGATCGGACGCAGGCTGTGGTCGAGGGTCTGAAACGCGGGTTGGTGCATCTCTAAGTGGAGAGTTTGCAGCAATCCTCCTTTTGGCGGATTCGCGATGTTGCCGCATTCCGCTATCGTTCCGGCTGACGCCTGCCACGGAGCAGGCGGCGCTTTGGAAGGCATGCGTTGACTCCGCATGTCGCGAGGAAATTGTGCCGATTGGCAGACTTTTCGCTGGTGCGGTTCTGTGTGCCACGTCTCTTTGCTGCTCAGCGCAGCAGTCGGCAGCGGCTCCGTGCCCGCGCCTCGCGTTGGGGGTGGATGTTTCGTTCCTGCCCCAGGCTGAGACGGATGGAACGGTCTTCCGCGACAGAGGAACGCCCGGCCCCGGGCTTCAGATTCTTCGCAGTCACGGTTATGGCTGGGTTCGGTTGCGGCTGTTCAACGCGCCAACGACCTTGCCCAACGATCTGGCCTACACCCTTGCCGAGGCTAAACAGGCAAAGGCGCTCGGATTCGGGCTGCTTCTTGATCTTCACTACTCCGATGACTGGGCCGATCCCGGCCATCAGATCACACCGCTCGCGTGGCAGAAGCTCAATCATCGTCAATTGACCGATGCTGTCTTCATTTTTACGCGCGACACCATAGCGAAATTCCGCGAAGCGGGTGTGCTTCCCGACATGGTGCAGGTCGGGAACGAGGTCACTGCAGGCATTCTATGGCCCGACGGCAAACTCCCCGACAACTGGAGCAACTTCAACGACCTGATCTCTGCAGGCATCCGCGGTGTGGGTGAGGGAAGCGGGCCGGAGCGCAAGCCGAAGATCATGATCCACATCGACAAGGGCGGCGACGTAGAGGCAACGCGCTGGTTTTTTTCCAATCTCGCCGCGGGTCACGTCAACTTCGATGTAATTGGGCAATCCTACTACCCGTGGTGGGCGGGTAGCCTGAACGATCTCAGGGCCAATCTTGCGTTCATGGCCCACGAATACCACAAGCCGATCATCATCGTCGAGACTGCGTATAGCTGGCACAGCGACAACTACGTCAAGAAGCGTGCGCCCTTTCCCGAGACGCCCGAAGGCCAGCGCGCCTTCCTTGAAGCCTTGACTCAGGTGGTCGCCGCAACGCCGGACGGATTGGGCCGCGGCGTCTTCTGGTGGGAACCCGCGGTGCGCGGTCCGCTTGCCCGCCGCGGCCTCTTTGACGATAACGGAGATTCTCTACCCGCGTTGGGCGTGTTCGATGGCTGCATGCGGTAGTTCGACCTCAAGGACAAAAGGGTAATGAAAATGGCCTCCCCGCGACGCGCCCTGTTGGCTGTAGCAGTCTTGACACTTCTTTGGATCCCGCTGGGACATGGGGCGTATGCACGGAATATTGTCGTCATCGACGCGACTGCCGATGCCGCAAAGCCGGTGCCGGTAGCCGCGAGGCTCGGATCGTCGCGCAATCCACACGGGGAAGAGCTCGGCGCGAATTCACAATATCTCACGCTTGACGGAAAGCCCTGGCTGCCGGTGATGGGCGAGTTTCATTTCTCGCGTTATCCAGAGGCTGAGTGGGAGCCGGAGATTCTGAAGATGAAGGCCTCCGGCGTTCAGATCATCGCAACCTACGTGATCTGGATCCATCACGAGGAAACCGAAGGCGTCTTTGACTGGAGCGGTCAGCGCGACCTGCGCCGCTTTGTGGAACTGTGCGGAAAGCATGGCATGTATGTCTATCCGCGCATCGGACCCTGGGCCCACGCGGAGGCTCGCAATGGCGGTCTTCCCGATTGGGTCATGAAGAACAGTTCCGTGCGTCAGAACGATCCGATCTATCTGAAGGAAGTGCAGACCTTTTATCAGGAAATAGCCAAACAGCTTCAGGGACAGCTGTGGAAGGACGGCGGTCCCGTAATCGGTATTCAGATTGAGAATGAATACCGCGACAAAGGCGCGGAGAAGGGCGACGAGCACATCCGCACGCTGAAGAGCATGGCCGTCGCTGACGGCCTGGATGTCCCGCTCTATACCGTGACTGGCTGGGACGGCGCCGCGATTCCACTGGATCAGGTGCTGCCTGTCTTTGGCGGATATCCCGATGCTCCATGGGACGGCTCGCCCGACAAGCTTCCGCCCAGCGAAGTCTATGCGTTCCGCTTCGACAATCGCGCCGCCGGAAGCATGGGCGCCATTGGAGGCAGCGGACAGAATGCTGCATCCAGCTATCGCGGCACACCGTTTCTCACGGCTGAAGTCGGCGCCGGTATCGAGGACACCTACTTCCGCAGACCCGTCGTATCCGCGGACGACATCGCAGCGATCGCACCCGTCATGCTAGGCAGCGGAGCCAATCTTCTTGGCTACTACATGTTTCACGGCGGACGCAATCCGGACGGAGGGCTAATAACTCTGCAGGAGTCGCAGCTCACCGGCTATCCCACAGACGTGCCCGTGAAGTCGTATGACTTCCAAGCGCCCTTGGGCGAGTATGGCCAGGAGCGAGAGTCGTTGCGCAAGCTCAAGCTGATCCACTACTTCCTCAACGACTTCGGATCGATCCTCGCCCCCACGGTCCCGCGCCCTCCTGAAAGAGTTCCGTCCAGCCCGGCGGACGTTAGCATTCCTCGCATCTCGGCCCGTACCTCAGGTGGCCATGGTTTTATCTTCCTGAATAACTATGTACGCGGATTGACTATGCCGGCGCGACCGGGATTCCAGGTTGAGATGAAACTTCCCTCGGGGACCGTGCGGATTCCCGAGGAACCCATCAACCTTCCTTCTGGAGCCTACGGAATCTGGCCGGTAAACCTGGAGTTGGCCGGTGTCACGCTACGGTACAGCACCGCGCAATTGTTCAAGCGTGTGCAAATCGGCGAGCAGACGACTTACTTCTTCTTTGCTATTCCGGGCATTGCCCCTGAGTTCGCGTTGGACGCGCGCGCCAGAGTGATGAGCTGCTCTGGGCACATGGTCCAAGATCGCGACCGGCGTGGCCTGCGATTGCAGATGGACTCCGAGGCACCCATCGTCATCCGGCTTGCCGGGGACGTCAGTCTCGTGCTCCTTCCAGAGCATGCAGCGGAAGAGGTCTGGCGCACAGACGACCCATCTCTGCTGGTATCGACGCGAGCCGACTTTTTCTCGGATCAAAGTGCTTGGACATTAGAATCGGACGGAGAACCGGAGATCACCCTTGGTGTCTTCGGAACGGATAAGCGGCCATCGGGGGTGACGATGCCGCTCCAGCCAATTGGCACCGACGGGGTCTTCCGAAACTACAAGACAACTCTGCCTGCCCTCGTTCTTGACCTGAAAGTAACCCAGGTTCGGGCGGCTGCACCGCGCCAACCCTGGAAGTTCGGCCCGTCACTCAACTGGCGTCCCACCCCCACCCCAATGGCTCCTGATGATGGGGATTTTGAGGCAGCGGCGGTGTGGAAGATTGCGCTTCCGCCGATTCCGCAGGTCGCGGCTGTGTCGGATCTATTCCTGAAGATCTCGTATCAGGGAGATGTTGCGCGGCTTTATCGCGGTCAGCAGTTCCTGGACGACAGCTTTTGGAACGGCGTTCCGTGGACAATCGGGCTGCGTGAGATCGTCCGCGACTGGCGCGCCGCGAACACC
The DNA here is from genome assembly GCA_003162875.1 of Granulicella sp. Taxonomy (GTDB): domain Bacteria; phylum Acidobacteriota; class Terriglobia; order Terriglobales; family Acidobacteriaceae; genus Edaphobacter. Next base: position 4,385 of record PLUT01000292.1, on the reverse strand, counting down.
GATCTGGAACTCCGCATTCTTCCCTTGCCCCGAAAGTACCCGATGTACCTGGAGAAAACCGGCGAATTCGACCTTTCAACAGTCGGGTTTGCCGACTCAGTAACCGGGATTCAGATTGTGCCGCAGTATCAACTCAAGGTTCTGGCCCCTGTCTTGCGCTGATTCTTCGCCATCTGAGTTTTTTTTACCAATCCTACTTTTGTAGGATTCGCGGCGTCCTAGCTAACGCCTAGAGTGCCCGAGATGAGGGATAAGCCCTTTTTCTGGTCCCTATAGCCTGATCGAGCGCATCTGGAGAAGCCAATGGCGATACACATGAGCATAAGTCCGAAAAGCGTCAGCAAAATGATTTCGATGGGATGGGCTCTGTCTCTGGGAATGCTGTCGGCCCTCGCAGCAGGATATGCCTATGGACAGGCGGGATCGGCGACCCTCAGCTCTGCGGTCCAGGACTCCACGGGTGCCCTCATCCCCGGGGCAAAGGCGACTCTCATCCAGGAGTCCAGCAAAGTTGCGCGCACCGCGATCGCCGATAAGAGCGGAGACTTCATTTTCGTCGCGATCCCGGCTGACACCTACGACATCCGGGTCGACGCGACCGGCTTCCGCCCAGTACGCGAGAATGGAATAGCTGTCCATATCAACGATCAGATTAGCCTCCCCAACATCGTGCTAACCGTCGCGGGCAATGACATCAGCGTTACGGTTACCACGGAGAACACGGAGATTACGCCCTCGACTTCAGGCGAGCAGTCCTACACCCTTTCCAGCGACCAGATTCAGAACCTGAACATCGAGAGCCGCAGCGCCATCGAGCTGCTCGACCTGATCCCCGGGTCCGCAAACACCGGCAATTTCACCGGCACTTACAATCGCCAGCAGGCAGGCTTCGGCCAGAACTCCAGCACCTACACCATCAATGGCAACCGCTTCGATCAGGTCCAGATCGTGTCCGACGGTGCGTCCGTCACCGACCTGAATACCGCTGGCGGGGCTGCCGTAACCCCAAATGTGGACATGATCTCCGAAGCCAAGGTGGAGACCAGCGCATTCTCCTCAGTCCAGCCTGACGGCCCCATCGTTTTCGAGACCCAGACCAAGTCGGGCGGCAGCCAGTACCACGGCGAAGCCTACCTCACCGTCCGCAACCACATCTTCGACGCGACCGACGCCTATACCAAGGAACTTGGCCTGCCCAAAGCGCAGAGCAGCTTCTACTATCCCGGCTTCAACATCGGCGGCCCGGTTGTCTTCCCGCACTCCAATTTCAATAAGAACCACGACAAGCTCTTCTTCTTCGTCGCCACCGAGATCACCCAGCAGCACGTCGACCTGGGCGCCGAGGCCGGCATCGTTCCCACCGCCTTGATGCGCCAGGGAATCTTCTCTTCGTCTGAGCTGAACGCGCTCTCAGGGGGCGTCTACCACAACTTCTATCTCACCAACCCGCCCTGCAACTCTTCGAGCGCTCCAGCCTATAGCAACAACTGGCAAGTGTGCTCCAACGGCGTCCTCAACACGGCCAAGATCGATCCCGGCGCGCAGATCCTGATCAACCGTCTGCTGCCGCTGCCAAACGCCAATCCGGCGAGCAATCCCCAGAATTACAACTACGTCACGGATCTCATCACGTCCGACCCGCGCAACCAGGAGAACATCAAGCTGGATTACGCCATTAGCGAGAATGTGCATCTCTCTGGGCGGTTCAATCACGAGAACGAAAACGTGCCGGCGCCCTATGGACCGTATAACACCATCAATTACGTGTACATTCCCTACCCCGCGGCGCAAGAAGGCCGTAACGCGTCCAATTCCTTGAACTTCAATCTCACCAATACACTGACCAACACGCTCACCAATCAGCTCTCCGTCGCCTACACGCGCTTCAGCCTGTCCGTCAACGTGAACGATGAGGCTGCGGTCTCGCGCTCAGCATCCGCGTATCCGTACGCCAACGTGTATCCGGGCTCCGACGTCCTGCCCAACATTAGCTTTTCCCAAAACCAGGCGAGCCCGCAGATCCCAGGCGGCGAGATACCGCCCTTCTCAACCACTCAGAACACAACCACCATCACCGATGGCATCACCAAACAACTCGGGCACCATCTGCTTCAATTCGGCTTCTATGATGTCTACGAGGCCTACAACAATCTGACCAGCGACAACGATAACGGCACCGTCGTCGAGCAGGCCGCAACCTACGACGGCGGCACCTATGGCGGTGCGCCCGGCTATGCCTCCAACGGCGACGGCAGCACCGGTAACGAGTACGCCGATCTGCTGGTGGGCATCATCTCCGGCTACACCCAGTCCAGCAAGAACATCATGGCCCACATGGCCAACAAGCGCTTCGACTTCTACGGTGAGGACACCTGGAAGGTCAGCAGCCGCCTCACGTTCAACTACGGTGCCCGCCTCGATCACATTGCCTGGTGGTACGACACCAACGGAAACATCGCCGTCTTCAATCCATCCGCATACAGCTCCACTGCTCCGTTTACGGCATTCTCGGGAATGCAGACCCATGCCACCAATTCTGCCATCCCCATCTCCGGAGCCAAGCCCCTGAACTTCCAGTTCGCCCCCTCCGCGGGCTTCGCCGTCGATCTCGACGGCCATGGCAACACCATCCTGCGCGGCGGCGCAGGCACCAACTATTATGCTGACCCGGGAATCAATGCCTACTCCGCCGTGGGCGCACCGCCCAACCTGCAGGTATTTCAGTTTTATGTCGGCAGCAATGGGCTCATCACCTATCCCAACTATGTGAATGGCCCTCCCCTGCGCCTCAACAATGTCTCCAGCATCAATCCGGCGACCAACCCCGCCATCGTTTACGGCAGCGCCGACCCCACCGACCATGGTCCCGGCACCACCTACTCCTGGAACTTGACGCTCGTCCACGACTTCCCCGCGGCATTCCACGTCGAAACCAGCTACGTCGGCAACACCACCCGCCACCTGAACGGCTACTACGAGACCAACCTCGTCCCGCTGAATTCGGAGACAATCGCCAACGACGGCGGCCCCTATTTTGGGGGTAATTACTATCAGCAGAAATACCGCCCCTACCCGAACTTCGGCGATATCGACCTCAACGAGCACAACCTCAGCGACAACTACCACTCGCTCCAGGTCACAGTATCGCGCGCCAAAGGCTGGTTCAACTCCTGGTTCACCTATACCTTCGGCAAGGGACTCGCAGACCTCTGCGAAGATTCTTTCGTTCACCAGAATTGCTATGGCGTTGTTCCCTTCGACCGCTCCCAGTCGATCAACTACTCCTACTACATCATTCTTCCCAACGTCAGCCAGAACCATCTCGGCGACCATAAGGTGGTCAACGGGATCCTCGACGGCTGGAAGATTTCAGGTATCGAGCAGTACGGATCCGGCACGCCTTTCACCGACGTTCCACAGGGCGGCGCCAATCACAACGAGTACAGCGGCAACCAGACGATCGGCATCTACGGCAACATATCAGGTGTCGGCATCAGCAATGACTCCATCGCCGGCACGCCCGACGAGTCTGCCGTCCCATTCGTGAGCTGCGATCCGCGCAAGGGCCTCAAGCCGCACCAGTACTTCAACCCCTCCTGCTTTACCTCGCCTGGTATTGGCCAGAACGGCACCTTCCGTATCCCTTACATCCACGGACCGTCCTACTTCAACGACGAACTAGGTCTCTTCAAGGACTTCAAGATTCGTGAAACCGGCAAGCTGGAGATCCGCGCCCAGGGCTTCGACTTCCTCAACCGCTCCCAGGATAAGTATCAGCAGTACGATTCGTCGCTCTATCTGGGCTATGCCAACGGCGTCGGCACAGCGCCTACCAACGTCAGCACCGGCGGGGTTACCACGACGCGAACCGGGCACCGAACACTCCAACTCGCGGCGAAGTATTACTTCTAGCAAACCTCAAACAGCTGTCTTTATGATGGGGCGATTTGGAGCAAGGTGGATTGTTTCCCAACCCACAGTCTTGCGAAAGCTGTGCTGTTCCGCAACTGCCCGAAAGACCAGCAGGCGGAAGTTGTCGAGACTCGCCATGGAACGATTAGCACATCGTTGCATGGCACACAATACGAGTATCCGGGAACGCTCGGAGGATGCATGGACGATCTATTCGGTCAGGCATGGTGGAGGGCCGTTTCGCTGGTTGTCAGTTCGATCAGGATCTCAGGCGGCGCCAGCAGCGTGTTGTGGATGAGGCAGCGATGTATTGCGCGCATGATCCCCGCATTCTGGTCTTCGGTGAGGGAGACCGGGCATACGACGTTGACTTTGAAGTTGCCGAGCCGGGGAGGCTGCATCAGCTTATCGGCGGTCACCGAAACCACGACGCCGGTTTCCGCGAGATTGCGGGCCTTCAGATACTGCACGGC
>PLUT01000289.1 GCA_003162875.1 Granulicella sp. | reverse complement strand
ACCTGCTCCAGGAATACATCCTCGCCCAGCAGCACTTCGGCTTCACCCTCGAACACATGCGCGAGCTCGCCGCCAACGCCGTCGAGGCCAGCTTTCTGCCTCCTTCGCGCAAACTAGCCCTCCTCCGCCAGGTCGAGCAATACCGCTAGGGGAAAGAACTGGTCGGACCTTAGCCTGGAGGGCGCCAGGGAGCCGAACCCTTCACCGGCATCGTCTGCGATTGACCTGGACGGAGCCGAGTCGCAGCCTCCGTGACACTTGTAACGGTCGATTCTGGACATCCAGGCTTATTTGCCTTAATGTGGCTAGTCGGAATAGACTTGGCGCGCTGGCTTCCAGTCGCCAACGTAGTGGTCGAACCACGACCGTGTCCAGACGCAACCTCAAGATTACGGAGTAGAGCTAATGATGAATCGATGCTTTGGTATGACCTCGAACCGCGCGGCTGTTGCCATTCTTCTGTGCTGCACAGCTCTTTGGGTAGCCGGATGCTCCTCCAACCAGTTCGTTGGCCCGGATACTACACCCATCTCCGGTCCACAAATCTCCGGCACCGCGCAGGGTGGGAACCAACCCATCATCGGGGCCACGGTCAAGATTTACGCGACCACCAACAGTGGCTATGGAGTCGGAACTTTACTGCAGGAGGCGACGCAGCAGGGCGTTTCTTCCGGCCAGGACACCGATAACAATGGCCGGTTCAGTTTCGCCGGTGGATATAACTGCCCCGCCGGCCAGTTCGTCTACGTTGTGTCCAGTGGAGGCAACACGGGCGCCAATGCCGTCAACCCGAGCGCCGTGCTGGTTGCAGCTCTTGGCCGTTGCGAGGACCTTTATACGAACAATTCAGGCACTTATACGGGATATACCGGCTCTCCAATCGACGTGGACGAGCTGACCACTATTGCCGCCGCGTATGCCCTCGGCAACTTTGCATCCACTTCGGGAACCGGCGCAGCAACGGTCGTCGGCATCGGCGCCTCGGCAACCAACAATGCCGCCAAAGTTAGTGGCGTTTCAACCGGCTGCGTAGCGGGTGTAGGTTCGTGTGTTACTACAGCCGCGGCGGGACTCGCCCATGCATTCCTGAATGCCGCCAATCTGGTCAATGTGTATAGCTTTCCGGCGACTGCCTATGCCAACCCACCAAGCGACAGCACCGCAGTTGCTCCTCAAGCGGTCCTCAACTCGATAGGGAATTCTCTTGTCGCCTGCGTAAATAGCGACGGCACGGCTGCTGCCTGCTCAAGCATCTTTACAGCGACCACGCTCAACTCCGTTACGCCGACTAACACCTTCCAGGCGATGGTTAATCTGGCGGCCAATCCTACCTTCTCGGGTTCGGCAGCCGCAGCGGCCAATTTTTGGGGATATGCAACGCCGCAGACCAGCGTCTACTCGCCTGCGTTGACCTCCGCGACCGGCCTCAACGATCTGACTCTTGCCATCAATTACCCAGTGGGTCTGGGTGCCGTCACCGGGACCCAGGGCCTGACCTTCCCAACCAGCGGTGCACTGGATATCAACGATGTGTATTACGTAGGAAACGAGAGCTCCACCAGCGGAGCGGTTCCGGTCAATCTGTTGGCGTTCGCCAGTAATGGTACCCTGCTCAGCGCCACTCCGAACGGCGTCACGCTCAAGTCGGCCCTGGGACTAAGCGTCGATGCTCTCGGGAACGGATACTTTGTTAATGGCAGCAATTCAGCCTCGAACGCGCTTGGTGTTTTCACGACGAACGGGGGGATTCTCTCCCAGTACACCATCAAGGCCGTGGGTAGCCTGAAGGCCTACCAAACCGCAGTTGATCGAAACAACAATGTATGGGTTCTGGATGCCGGTACCAGCGGCAACACACTCTTCGAGTCGCCGGCCGGCGCGGGATCTTTCACCGGACAGGCTGCCGTCTCAATCGCTCCGGCCAGTAATAGCCAGGCTGGACTCGCGATCGATCCCGACCAGAACGTCTGGATGACGGCCAGTACGGTCCTCGCCGTCCTTCAAAACACTGGAACTACCGGTACTCCGGCCTATTCAAGCACTACGTTGACAGCGACGCCTTCAGGAAGTCCGGCTACCGGCATCGCATTCGCTCCAGGCAGTCCGTACGTCGCTTATGTGTCGTCTTACAACACAACCGCCGGTATCCAGCCCTTTACACCGACAATTGTTGCCCCGGAAGTAACCGGGATCACGCCAGGCACCCTTACCACTGGGTCTTCAGAGATCACTGGAACCTACTACAACGAGGCGGATGGCGCCGGTAATATTTGGCTTGCCGATACGAACAGCCATTCCGTCATTCAATTCACTCCCGGAACCCCCGGGACTGCATATCGCTATGAGCCTTGCCTGTATGTAGTTGCAAACGGCGGCTGCTTTACCGGTACAACTACCCAGAGCAGCCTTTTCACGACCGGCAAGCCGTTTACCGTCTCGGTCGACAGTACAGGATCCATCTGGGTCACTGCCCAGGCTGGCGGCAACGTTGTGCAGATCATTGGCGCAGCCGCTCCCACTTGGCCTTTGCTTTCCCTCGGCACAACCGGCAAACCGTAGCGAGCCTGCGAGGGAGTTCTGCGTAGCGATTGGAATATTGGATTGCCTCGTATGGGCCCTTGGCGGCATCGCCAATTGCGAAACGTCATGTAGTGGATAAAGTTTGTAACCGCAGCTCAGGAGTCGCTCAAATGAAGGTGCTATCTCGCATTCTCTTGCTCATTGCGTTCTTTGCGTGCGTTCTGCCGCTGCACGCCCAGACCGGCTGTATCGACTCGCCTGAGAATCCTACGGTCGTGTTGGCGGTCGTTGGTGGAATTGGCGCGCTGATTGCGCGTCTGCGCGCAAGATAACGATGTGCTCAGGCAGCTTCGCGCAATAGGTCCATCGCGCGCGAGCGCAGCAGAACCTTGGTTTCCGGCAGATTGAGACTTTCCGCCGAACTGTCCAACCGCACGACGCCGACAACCGCCGAGGTCTTGTCGTTATAGATCAACCAGCGATACCAGTCGGCCCCATTCGGCCGGTGGTCCGCCCTCAGGTTCGGGAATGCGCCTGCGAGAACCTGAACGGCATCGGTCAGTGCATCCGTGCGAACGTCGATCTCATCCTGGCTCATGGGTGGCACCTCCAAGTTCAGACTATGGGTCCCGTGCCCCTGCGGCAATCATTTCCGCATCTATCTCATCTATTTAAGGTGCCAAGTTCGGCACCTTTCGTTGCCCGGCTGCGAGGTTTAGTTGCTCGGCCGCGAGGTTTAATAGTCGCAGTTCATGCTGTGGATTAAGCAAAAGAAAAGGCCCGGCCGCCATGCGCCGAGCCTTTGGATCGAGATTGTCGCTGCAAGCAGGGGGGTTACTCGCCATAGGGGACCCAGATGTTCTTCACCTGGGTAGCGTGGCGCAGGAAGTAGCGGCCCTCAGCCTGCTGCGGGTCGTACCAATCTGTCGCGTAGCCATCGTTGGTCCAGGTCTGCTTCATGTTGCCGATGCTGGCAAGCTTCACCATGGTGGATGCAGCTTCGTCGCGGAAGCACCAGACGGCGTCGACGTCGTCGTGCTCGGCCAGCGTCTTGCCGATCTCGGCGGCGCGTCCGGCAACGATGTTGACGACGCCACCGGGCAGATCGCTGGTGTCCAGGATGGAGTAGAGGTCTGCCATCACGGTGGCGTAACGCTCGCTGGGGACCGCGACCACGGTGTTGCCCATGGCGATCGCCGGCAGCACCAGCGAGAGCAGGCCCAGCAGCGGCGATTCCTCGGGAGCGAGAATGCCGATGGCGCCCACCGGCTCGTTCATGGCCAGCGTGACGTTGCGGCCGGGAGGGTTGTGCACCACGCCCTCGAACTTGTCGGCCCAGCCGGCGTAGGCGAAGATGCGCTCGATCGAGTAATCGACTTCAATGCCCGCCTGGTCCTCGCCCACCAGCACCGCGAGTTTGGCCGCCAGTTCGTCGCGGCGCTGGATCATGTTCTCCGCAATGTAGTAGAGCACCTGGGCGCGGTTGTGCGCGGATTGCGTGGCCCACTTGCTCGCGGCGCGGGCGGCTTCCACGGCGTTGCGGATATCTTTGCGATTGCCCAGCGGCGCTTCGCCGGCGAGTTTGCCGTCGAGCGCGTAGACCGGGTAGCTGTAGCCGCTGTCGGGACGCGCCTGCTTGCCGCCGATGTACTGCTTGATCGTACGGTCGATTGCCATCGGCGAAGGCGCGGGAGCTTCCGCATCCGCAGCCGCGCCGGCCGGGGCGTGAATGACGATCTTTTTGCGCTTGCCGTGGTGCAGCCAGTTGGGCACCAGGTATTCGTACATGCCTTCGCGTCCACCTTCGCGGCCGTACCCGGATTCGCGGTAACCGCCAAAGCCGCAGCTGGCGTCGAACATGTTGGCGCAGTTCACCCAGCAGACGCCAGCCTTGATCTGCGAGGCTACGTCGAGCGCGACATTGATGTTCTCGCTATAGACAGTGGAAGCAAGACCATAGACCGTGTTGTTCGCGAGTTCGACGGCCTCCGCGGGCGTGCGGAAGGTCATGGCGACCAGCACCGGGCCAAAGATCTCCTCCTGCACCACGGTCGACGAGGTTTGCACGTTGGTCAGCAAGGTTGGCGGGTAGAAGAGGCCCTTGGCAGGCAGGGAATAGCTGGGCTGCCAGCAGGTCGCGCCCTCCGCGATCCCCTTGGCCACATAGTCCGTGATGCGCTTGAGCTGGTGGGGATCGACGATGGCTCCCATGTCAACCGCCTTGTCCAGCGGCGATCCGACGCGCAGATTCTCCAGCCGCGTGCGGATCTTGGCGAAGAGCTGCTCCGCGACGCGCTCGTGGACCAGCAGGCGCGATCCGGCGCAGCAGACCTGGCCCTGGTTGAACCAGATGGCATCCACCAGGCCTTCCACGGCGGAGTCGAGATCGGCATCGTCAAAGACGATGAACGGCGATTTGCCGCCGAGTTCCAGCGACAGCTTCTTGGGTGAGTTGGCGGAGGCCTTGCGAATGACGCGGCCTGCGTCGGTCGAGCCGGTGAACGCAATCTTGTCCACGTCGGGATGTTCCACCAGCACGGTGCCCACGCGGCGGTCGCAGGTAACTACGTTCAGCACGCCCGCCGGCAGGCCCACCTCCTGGGCCAGTTCCGCGAAGGCCAGCGCGGTCAGCGGCGTGTAATTGGCGGGCTTGATCACCACGGTGTTGCCGGCGGCGAGCGCAGGCGCAACCTTCCACGCAAACATCAGCAGCGGAAAATTCCAGGGGATGATCTGGCCCACCACGCCGCACGCGGTGTAGCCGGGAAACTCCGTCTCCAGCAACTGCGCCCAGCCGGCGTGACTGTAAAAGTGGCGCGCGACCAGGGGAATATCGATGTCGCGCGATTCGCGGATGGGCTTGCCATTGTCCATGCTTTCCAGCACCGCCAGCCGGCGTGAGTGTTTCAGCACCTGGCGCGCCAACGCGTACAGATAGCGGGCGCGCTGGTGGCCGGTCAGCGCCTGCCAGCCGGGCAGGGCTGCGCGCGCGGCCGCAACCGCGGCGTTCATGTCCGCGGCCGTGGCGCTGGAGACGTCGGCGATCTTTTCGCCGGTGGCCGGATTGATGGTCGCGGCCGTGTTGGCCGGCTTGGTCCAGGCGCCGTTAATGTAAAGGCCGAACGACCGGTCATGCGCGGCGAGCCAGGCGTCGACTTCCGCCGTAGCTTCCGGCGCCGGCCCGTATTCCATGCTGTAAAACTTTTCAACGATGCTGTTCACGTGGGTTCTCCTATCGTGCCTGGAGCGAGATTGCTATGCGATCGGGTGACGGTAAGCGGCGGAGTAGCGGCCGTTGATGAAGTGTTCCAGTTGGCGCTCGATATCGCCGAGCATGGAACTGACGCCGAAGCGGAAAAGCGACGGCTCCAGCCACGAGCGGCCCAGTTCATCCTTCATGACGAACAACCAGTTCAGCGCGTCCTTGGCCGTCTTGATGCCGCCCGCGGGCTTGAAGCCGACGGCGCAGCCGGTGCGCTCCGCGTATTCGCGAATCGCGCGCACCATCACCAGCGAGACGGGGATCGTCGCGTTCACCGCCTCCTTGCCGGTCGAGGTCTTGATGAAGTCCGCGCCTGCCTGCATTGCCACCACGGACGCGCGCGCGATGTTGCGCAGGGTCAGCAGGTCGCCGGTGCCCAGAATGGCCTTCATGTGCAGGGGGCCGCAGGCGTCCTTGAAGGCGGCGACCTCGTCGTAGAGCGCCTGCCAGTCTCCGTTGAAGACGTGGGCGCGGGTGATGACGATGTCAATCTCCGAGGCGCCGGCCTCCACCGAGCGATGAATCTCCGCCACGCGTTCCGCCAGTGGCGAAAGACCTGCGGGGAATCCGGCGGAGACGGCCGCGACCGGAATGCCGCTGCCTTCCAGCGCCCTGACCGCGGTTTCGACGAAGGTGTGGTAGACGCAGACGGCGCCGGTGTGGAGATTCAACTCCTCAATCCCCAGAGCTTTCACCATGCTCTCCTGCAGCGGCTGGCGGGCCTTGGCGCACAGCCGGCGGACGCGGTCGGCAGTGTCGTCGCCGGAGAGCGTCGTCAGGTCCATGCAGGCGATGGCGCGCAGCAGCCACGCCGCCTGCCACTCTTTCTTCACGGTGCGCCGCGTGCCAATCGTGGCGGCGCGCCGCTCCACCGCGCTGGTGTTGGCGCGAATCTCCTCAACCCACTCAAGATTGAGCGGCATGCGGCGATTCGGCGCCAGCGGCCGGCCGTTGAGTTCAACCTGAACGGAATGGGTCAGGGTTGGATCCTGTTCCTGCTGTTTCACTGTCATAGTGCGTCTCCGCCGAAAGCGCTTGCGCTGGAATCCCCGCGGTTTCTGTATGCCTGGATTTCAGCCATGCTCCATGATCTTAAAGCAAATAAGGGGGCGCGAGTGAGATTCCTGCCGGTCGGGCAAGGTCTGGAACAGTTCTCCGGTACGCTTGCCCCTACCCTTCGCGCTGCTCCGCTGGCTATACTCGACTCGCCCGTCTATTCCCCTTCTGAGGTGCCGAGAATGCGACTCACCAGCAGCCCTGACTCCAATCAAAATGATAGGCGGCAATCCCGCCGGGGCCCCCAGCGATCTTTGATCGCTGGGGTGGAATCCCGCCTTTGCGTCGGTCTCGCAATCCTCTGGACTGCCGCTGCCGTCACCTTTGCCCAGACGCCCGCCGCGCCCCAGCCGGGAACGCCGCCGGTGCGCTCACAATTTCATGAACCTTCCCCCATGGATTTCAATGACCACACCGGCTTTACCCAGATCTTCGACGGCCAGAGCCTTGCCGATTGGGAGGGCGATCCCGCATTCTGGCGCGTCGAAAACGGCGCCATTGTCGGCGAATCCAGCAAAGACAATGTTGTCTACAACGCGTATATCTGGCGCAAGGATCTGGTGGCGAAGGATTTCGACCTCAAGCTTGAGATCAAGTGCGAGATCGCGGGCGGCAGTGGCATCCAGTACCGCAGCCAGACCGGACTGCCCTGGACCAAGCCGCTTCACCCCGGCGAAAAGCGCAATCTCGATTGGATGATGACCGGGCCGCAGGCGGATTTCTGGTTCCCGGTCAATCCCCTGCACGCCTCCTACTCCGGCCAGTTCTATTCCGAGAACACGCCCCTCGGGATCGTTGCCTGGCGCGGCGAAGTGGTGAACTCCACCGCGGGCGCCGGTCCGCGGCTCGTCGGCGCCATCGGCGATCGCAGCGCCCTTGGCGGCTACGTCAAGATCAACGACTGGAACCAGTACGAGATCATCGCCCGCGGCGGAACCATGATCCACATCCTCAACGGCCAGCTGATGGCCGTCCTGATCGACGACGATCCGGCTTCCTCCAACAACCAGCCCGGCAAGATCGGGATCGAACTGGAAGGCACTCCCGCCAAGGTCTCCGTGCGCAATATCTGGATCAGGAAACTGAACTGAACCCAATCCGTCTGCTGCGGGCCGTCAGGACTCCCGCATGCGGCCCGAATCAGTTCGGCAGCGCGCGGATGTAGGCAATCACGGCCTTGATCTGGTCGTCGGTCAGCTTGTCCTTGCCGGTCTTGATCACGGTGGCAAGCTCCTCGTTCGACTTGGTGACCACCATCGGGTCCTTCAGCGACGCGGCCTTGAACGCCTTGCCGGCCGGCGTGTTGCCCGTGCCGTCTGCGCCATGGCACATCAGGCATTTCGTCTTGAAGGTGTCGGCTCCGCTGTCTTGTGCAAGGACCGGAGCGGCCATAGTTGCCGCAAGACAAACTATCGCTGCATGGGTCAGATTCAATTTCACCGCGCAACTCCTTCTTTGAGTGACCCTTTGCTTTTGCTCGTCATTCCGGCGCAGCCAGAATCTCCGTATTTGCACTTTCAGGTGCGCCCGCACGCATCATTCTATGGATTTCGCAGCCCGCCAGGCGTCGGCCTGGCAGGGAAGCATTTCGCGATCCTTCATGCGACTCTGGAAGTCTACGCCGCTGCGTCCGGCTCGGCCTTTTCGCTGGTCTTCTGCTCCTCTTCCAGCTGCTTGGCCATCTCCTCACGCTTCTTGGCGCGGGCTTCTTCGCGCTTCTGGCGCTTCTCGTCCAGCTCTTGCTCGGCTCCCAGCAGTTCGATGTACGCCATCTCCGCGGCATCGCCCTTGCGTGCGCCGCTGCGCGTGATCCGGGTATAACCGCCGTTGCGGTCGCCGTAACGGGGCGCGACCACGCTGAACAGCCGGTCAACCGACTCGGGCGTCATCAGGTAGCTCAGCGCCTGGCGGCGGGCGTGCACCGTGCCGCGCTTGCCCAGGCTGATCATCTTATCCACCAGCGGTTGGGAAGCCTTGCACTTGGTGAGGGTGGTTTCAATTCGATCCATCAAAACGATGGAGGTAACCAGGCTGCGTAGAACGGCCCGGCGGTGGCTGGTGTTGCGGCCGAGTTTATATCCGGCATTGCGATGACGCATGGTCTCATCTCCTTCGACCCGGCTTCTGCCGTGGGTCGGTCGTACAGTTTTATTTGCGATCAGCAGGGTTGTCGCGCAAGATTCGCCCGCTCGTCCAAAGTTCAGGCACGGCAACACTGCAACAGGCCGTCCTGGCGATGGGTTTGTTTTACGAACCCATCTCTCTTTTCAAAGGATTGGCAGTGAAAAGCAGAAGAGCTTTGAGCGAACTTGCTCGCCGGCTCAGGGCAGACCGCGCGCCTGAAATCCCGCTAACCTTTATTCTAGCGTGGTTTGGCGCGAAGGTGTCAAGCGCGGCACACCCGTAGTTGTATGGACGAGGCCGATCCCGCCACTGCTAAACTTAGGTGTTCTTCTCTACTCCCAGAGTCCGCATGCCCATCGTCCAGCTGAACCATGTACGCAAGGTTTACGACACCAAGGTTGCGGTCGAAGACCTTTCCTTCACCATCGAGCCGGGGACTATGTTCGGACTGCTGGGTCCCAACGGCTCGGGCAAAACCAGCACTATCCGCATGATGATCGGCATCACCGTGCCCGACTCGGGCTCGGTCTCGCTCTTTGACAAGCCCTTTGTCCGCAAGATGTTAGCCCGCGTCGGCTACCTCCCCGAAGAGCGCGGCCTCTACAAGAAGATGAAGGTGCTGGACCAGCTTGTCTTCCTCGGCCAACTCCACGGGCTTACTGCATCCGAGGCCAACCAGCGCTCCCGCTTCTGGTGCGAAAAGCTCGAAATCACCGAGGCCATTTCCAAGAAAACCGAGGACCTCTCCAAGGGCATGCAGCAGAAGATCCAGTTCATCGCCACGCTGCTGCACGATCCTGAACTCATCATCATGGACGAACCCTTCAGCGGCCTCGACCCGATTAACGCCAACCTGCTGATGGATGCGCTGGCCGACCTCCGCCGCGAGGGAAAGGCGGTGCTCTTCTCCACTCACCGCATGGACCAGGTGGAAAAGCTCTGCGACAACATCGCTCTCATCCATCGCGGCCATCTCATCCTCTCCGGCTCGATGACCGAGATCAAGTCGAGCTATCCCCGCAACCGCGTCCACATCCACTTCGAGGGCGACGACTCCTTCCTGCAGGATCCCAGCATCGAAAGCCTCAAGCGCTACAGCGGCTATGCCGAGATCAAGCTGCGTCCTTCGCCCACCCTCGCCGACGACGCCCAGTCGCTGCTCGCCCACGCCATCCGCGTCGCGCGCATCTCACGCTTCGAGGTTACTGAGCCCACCCTGGAGGACATCTTTATCGAGAAGGTTCGCGAGGCGTTGCCCATCGCCAACGGCGGGGAACTCTCCATGGCCCAGCTCGACCAACCGAAGGAGAGCGACCTCGATGATTAGAGTCTGGCTCATCGCGCGCCGCGAATATCTTGAGCGCATCCGCACCCGCGGATTCATCATCACCACCGTCATGATCCCGCTGATCATGGCCGGATTCATCTTCGGCAGCATCTTCCTCAGCTCCAAGGCCAGCTTCGTCACCGAGATTGCTATCGTTTCCTCCGACACCCAGCTCGCCCTCGACCTGAAATCCGAGCTGCAGCAGGGGCAGGGCGGGAGTCTCACCCAGCCGAGTCTGGACCCAAGGAAGCCCACCATCATCGTCGACGCCATGGCCGTCGCTCCCGACACCAAGGCCATTCTCGACCAGGAGATTGACTCCGACGACCTCGACGGCTATCTCTGGATCACTCCGGCCGCAACTCCCGGCGCACGCCCCACCTTCACCTTTACTCCCCGTTCCAGCACCGGTGAAACCTCCATCAAGGACACCCTGGCCGCTGCGCTCTCGACCGTCCTCCTGCGCGAACAGCTCGCGCACCGCGGCATCGTCGCCGCCGATGCCAACACCATGCTCCAGCCGGTCGAGATCGTCGCCGCCAAGGGCTCCACGCACGAGGACCGCGAGTCCGCCGAAGTCAGCGTCGGCGTGCTCTTTTTCCTCATGTACCTGGTCATCATGCTGTACGGGATGAATGTCGCCCGTTCCGTCATCGAGGAGAAAACCTCGCGCATCTTCGAGGTCATGCTCGCCACCGTTCGTCCTGAGGCTATGATGGCCGGCAAGATCCTCGGCGTCGGCTCCGTCGGCCTCTCTCAGGTCGGAATCTGGCTCGCCGTCGCCCTGCTCCTCTCCGGCCGCTCCCTGGTCCTGCACCTGGGCGGCGACGACATCCACCTCGCCCTTACCGCCCCCCAGATCATCTTCTTCTTCGTCTACTTCATCCTCGGCTACCTCTTCTACTCATCCATCGCCGCCGCGTTCGGCGCCATGACCAATTCCGAGCACGAGTTGCAGCAGCTCAACATGTTCCTGGTCATGCCACTCATCTTCTGCTTCCTCACCCTGGGCACCGTCCTGCTCACGCCGGACAGCACGCTCTCCCGCGTGCTTGCCCTCATCCCGCCCTTCACGCCGCTGCTGATGTACCTCCGCGTCTCGCTCGGCCATCCCGCGCCGTGGGAGATCGCGCTCTCCATCCTGCTCACCTCGGCCAGCATCTACGGCATCGTCTGGGTCACCAGTCGCATCTATCGCATCGGCGTCCTGATGTACGGCAAGCGCCCCAACCTCCCCGAAATCCTCCGCTGGCTCAAGTACAGCTAACCGGACCCGCCGAGGCCGAGGATGATTGAGCTGTCAGCTTATCTGTCTATCTGAGAGTTCGAGAATCGTTGGATCAAAGCACATCGCTTGAGCTGTCAGCTTAAAGCTGTTTAGCTCAGAGTTCGAGAATCAATGGATCAAAAGCGCACCACTTGAGCTGTTGATCGCGCCAGCCGCTCTCTACACAAACCCGAGATTCGCCGTCGAGAAGCTTCCGATATTCGGAAAGATCGACGGCATCTGCGCCGTACTCACCCCGAACCAGGACGCCAGCGTAGCCGCATACTGCACGCTGCCGGTCGAGGGCACCCACCGCCCGTTCGTCCCCGAATCGTCCGGCCCATTCAGCGCCAGCGTCGGAAACGTCCCATACATCTGGCCGCCGTTCACCGCACCGCCGATCACGATATGGTGCGATCCCCACGCATGGTCGCTCCCGGTGTTCGAGTTTGGCTGGAATGTCCGGCTGAAGTCCGACATTGTGAACGTCGTCACGCTGTTCTGCACTCCCATCTCCACCGTCGCCGCGTAGAACGCCGCCAGTGCCGGGCTGATCGAAGCCAGCAGCGCGTTCTGCAGCGCCAACTGGTCCGCGTGCGTGTCGAAGTTCCCAATCCCGCAGAAGAAGATCTGCCGCGTCACGCCCAGCGCGGCCCTCACCTGGATGATCTGCGCAATCTGCTTCAACTGCGCCGCCAGCGCATTGTTCGCCGGAAACACCGTCATCAACGGCGTTACCGACTGCGTCGCCGCGGTCAGCGTCTGCGCATAGTTGTATGCGTTGCTCGTGATCGAGTTGTCCGCCTGCACCAGCGTCAGCCCCGAGTCGAAGCTCAACAGCGCCTGCGCCGTCGCCTTCTGCGCATTGCATTCGGTGGTCCCCTCCGAACATTGCGCTCCGCTCAGGTTCCCCGGGCTCACGCTCACCGGCGTGCTCGCGCTCCCGTTGCAGAACAGCGTATCCCCCGCGACCGAAGTGATCATCGGCACGGAAGCGCCAGGGTTGTAACTCGCATTCAACGTATCCGCGATCCGCCCCGCCCAGCCCGTCGAGGTGGACCCGCTCGCGGACGCGT
Organism: Granulicella sp.; assembly: GCA_003162875.1. Classification (GTDB taxonomy): domain Bacteria; phylum Acidobacteriota; class Terriglobia; order Terriglobales; family Acidobacteriaceae; genus Edaphobacter. The sequence continues at coordinate 7,976 of PLUT01000289.1, read as the reverse complement.
TCTGCCATTCCAATTGCTGGTCGGGATGGGAAAACAGGTTCGTCGGCAAATCTGTCCCCGCCTTGAACTGCGCCTTCGTCGTCGGCTCAATCAGCGTCCCCACGTTCGCCACAAACGCCGCATTCTTGTTGTCGAACAGCGTTTGAATGTCCGGCAGGTTCGGATTCAGCGCGAAGTTCGGCAGCGCGCTCAATTGCAGCAGCTGGCTCTGCGGAATCGCCAGCGGCCCGCGGATCGTCGAGTAGTTGTTGTACCCCGCCGTATCGAACTGGATCAGTGTGTTATTCGCATCGTTGCCGCCGAACAGAAACACACACACCAGCGCCTTGTAGCTTGAGGCCCCCTGCGCAAGTGCATTCAACGCGCCAAACGGCCGCAACGCCGCTGCGTTTCCCGCAGCCGCCAATGACGCGTACTTAATGAAACTCCGCCGATTCAACCCCATCGCACCACCCCCCGCCTTTGTCCTCACTAGCAACTAACAACTAACTACTAACTACTAGCAACTGTTCTTAATGCTCAATCTTGTAGAGCGAACTCGTAATCACCAGGTACGTCGCCACGCGCACGCGCTCGGGTATATTCGTCAGCGTTGCCACGTGGTTCACGATATCGGTCTGCATTTGCGCCGGCATCTGCCCATGCATAAAGATGTTGCTCAGCGCATTCACCAGGTTGGTGCTGTCGGTCGTCGCATTGCCGGTCGCCGACGCCGTCATCCCCAGCGCGCTCGTCGCGCTCAGGTCCACGCTGAAGTCGGTAATCCGGTTGTAGACCAGGTTGTCCGCCAGCGTCAGCCGCAGAATCGCCGCCGCTGTATTCTCAATGCCGAACTCCGGTGCATTCGTCGTGGTCCCTGGAATCACATAGTTTGGCGGGAAGAAGTTGAACACCGCTCCCGACGTATACGGCTTCTCCCCCAGCGCGGTCGTGTAGTTGCCAGGCGAGTTGTAGTACTCCGCTCCAGTCCCCGCGCCCCCGCCCGTAAACGTAAACCCAAGCCCGCGCATCACGTCCGTCATATACAGAAGCGGCTCCCGCAGATGGCCGTCGCTGGGGCTTGGGTTCGCATCTCCTGCCCGCGCCTCCGGGTCCAGCAGAATCGCTTGCACCACCGCCTGCAGGTTCCCGCGCACAGCCTGTACGCTACCGTCATTCGCAAACACTGCCGCAATCCGCGACACATACGCCGGGCTCGGGTTGCTCGTAACCAGGTGTTGGATCAGTTGCCGGCAGACGAACGGCCCCACATTTGTGTGGTTGAAGATGTTCGTCAGCGCCCCCGTCAGGTCCTGGCTCGACGACTGCCCCGCCGGCAGCGTGGTCCCGTTCAGCAGCGTCTTGGAGTTCATGTCGTGCTGGCTCTCCACCGCCGCCATCGGCGCATCGTAGTTCGGCGTGTTGTTCGGGAAGTTGGCCGGAATGCCGCCGCTCGCCGTCGCATACGTCCACCCCGTATACACCCGCGCAAACGCCTGCACCTGCGTCTCGGTATACACCGGGATCGGGTTCCCGTTCGAGTCCAGTTGCGGCGAGCCATCCTGGTTCAGCATGTCGATGCCAGTCGTAAACAACTGCATGAACTCGCGCCCATAGTTCTCATTCGCGATCTGGAGAACTCCGCCAATCGTCCCCGGCTTCGCGCTGTTCAGCATATTCAGGTACGCGCCCATCCCCGGCGACAGCGTCACGTCCTTCATCATGGTGTAGAAGTTGCCGAACGCATCGTTTACCAGCGTGTTCTGGTAGGTCGTTACCGCCCGCGCGTTGTCTGAGTTGGTCGAGATCACGAACATCTCGCTCATCGCAAACGCCACTCTCTGCCGCAACTGGTCGGGCGCGGTCAGCGCCGCCTGCCACCACTCGGCCTGCTGGCAGGGAATCGTGTTGGTCGCGCACAACGCCGGCGGCGGTGTCGCAATGTCCGGCTCCAGCGTCGGCGTCATCGCGAACTGTTCATTCAAATACCCCTGCAATCCCACAGTCTGCACATGCGCAATGTCCGTCAGCGTCGGCCCGAACGTCGCCTGGTCCAGCAGCCGCGACGCCGATTCGAGCGACGTCTGCACCTGCGCGCTCGCAACCGTCGAAGTCGTCCCGCCAGGGTCCGGATTCACCACATCGACGCTGACTGTGGCCACACCCGTCCCCAACGGAACGGTGGCCTGCAACTGCGTCGCCGACACAAACGTAGTCGTCTGGCTCGTTCCTGCCGCCTGCACCTGCGACCCCGACACAAATCCCGTGCCCATCACCGTCAGCAGTCCGGACGTCGCCCCGTAGTTCTGTGACACCACCGCGCTCGTTACCGCCGGCAGCGGGTTCCAAATCAGCTCGTTCGCCGACCCGGTCAGCGTCGGCGCCGCCACACTCACCGCCGTAATCGACACCGGATTCGCCGCCGGAATCGTAACCGGCGGCGTATACAAGCCGGCCGCCGAGATCGTCCCCACCGCCGCCGAGCCGCCGTTGACTCCGTTCACCTGCCACGTCACCGCGCTGCTCGTCTCGCCTGTCACCGTCGCGGTGAACTGGGCCGTCGAACCCAGCCTCACCTGGGCCCCGCCGCTCACCGTCACCTGCGGTTGCGTGATTGGCGGACCGTTCTGGCCCGAGCCGCCGCACCCGGCCAACCCCAGCACGCCAACTCCCAGCAGTCCACAAACCAGCCGCAAACAATTGCGCGAAAACCGCAGCCCGATACGAGTAGCCATGCCACCCTCCAACACGGTCTTATGACAAAGAGCGGAGTCCCTCCTGAAGCCAATTCAACTGAGGGCAGTGTTCCGTCAAACATCGCGAGAACCGTTTAGTTGCGAAAATATCTTGCTGGCTCTGCATCTTTCAGGAAAAAGAGCCGTCCATGTTTCAAAAAAATTGCCGATATCCCAAATTCCCGGCTCGCCGCCATGAGTTATTCAGGATTCCCGCAACCGTTGTCAAGCCCCTCCGTAATCTGGCTCACAACCCTCCGTGCTCTCTCTTTTCCTCCGTGTTCTCTGTGATTCGCTTTTTTTCTACGGGTGCGGGTGCCCCATCCAAGCTCCGCTTGGGTGGGCATGAAGCCATAGTCCCAGCCCCACCCGAACTATTTTTCGCGGATTTACTCAGCAAAATCGCGTGTCAAGCCCCAAAATGACCTAACTCATTGACCCACAAAGAAATAGAGTTTGCAGATGAGTTACGGTCAATCTGCTATTCTTAAGAAGTAAGTTAGAAATGGAAAAGCCCCGGGCGTCTGCGCCGGGGCTTCGCATTTGGGAGGCTCCTAACGGGTCGGGATCTTCCTCGTAGCGTCGAGCCGCGGCCCGCCGCGCACAAAAAATGTACGAAGTCCGAATCTAACGCCCTACGAATCAGTCACATAAATAGGGTATCCGGGGGGGGTACATGACTCTGACGCACTCTGAGATTTCAGAAATCACACGACTTCCCTACAAGATCACAGGTGGGGGGGGCGCCTCAAGAAAGGAATGACTTCAGCCGCGACCATACGGCCGAAGCAGCCGATAGCGTACCTTGGTCATGATCTAAGTCGTGTGTGTGCCATATTTTATCCCAAAACCGGGGGAGGGGTAGGCGCGATGGGGCGGGGGCAGCAACAGCCGGCAGCTACGCCCACGTGAACCCCATGTTCTGGCTGGAGTGCGGAGGCAAACACGCCCAGCGGAATGCAAGGGTAAGAATCGGCAAGCCCGCACGAGCTAGAATGCGGAGGCGAATGGTTTCAAGCGAAACCCAAGGGAGAAACAAACGTGAGTGTAGTGGCAGGAGTCGACTTCGGCACGCTTAGCGTGCGCATCTCCATCTTCGATAAAGAACGCGGCAAGCTCGGGTCCGCCGTCGCCGAGTATCCGCTCCACAGTTCCGCCTCCGATCCGCACCTCAAGACGCAGGCGCACGACGACCAGATGAACGCGCTGGTCCGCGCCATGCGCGAGGCCGTACGGGCCAGTGGCATCGACGGCAAAGAGATCAGGTCCATCGCGCTCGACACCACCGGTTCCAGCGTCATCCCGGTCGGCGAGAATCTCGTCCCGCTGGGCGAGTACTACCTCTGGTGCGACCACCGCGCCGCCGGCGAAGCGGCCGAGATCACCCGCGCCGCGCATGCCTTCCACGGCGGCACAGGCTTTGAAGGAATCGACTGGTGCGGCGGCGTCTACTCCTCCGAATGGGGCTGGTCGAAACTGCTGCACTGGCTCCGCCACAACCCCGAACTGCGCCCGAAGTTCGTCACCGCGCTGGAGCACTGCGACATGGTCGCTGCCACGCTATGCGGCGTCACCGACCCCAACCAGATTGCGCGCAGCGTCTGCGCCATGGGCCACAAATGGATGTGGAACCCGAAGTGGGGAGGCCTGCCGCCGGAGGAGTTCCTTACCGCCGTCGATCCGCTGCTTGCCGGCGTGCGCGACAAAATCACCGGACGCTACGATACGTCCGACAAGATCGCCGGCCATCTGTCGGAGAAATGGGCGAACGCCCTCGGCCTTTCCGCCGGAATTCCGATTCCGGTCGGCGCCTTCGACGCGCACTGGGACGCGATCGGAGCCAACATTCGCCTGGGCGACGTGGTCAACGTCATCGGCACGTCCACCTGCATCATCGGCCTCAGCGACCAGCAGACGCTGGTGCCTGGAGTCTGCGGCGTCGTTCCCGGCTCGGTCGATCCCAAGCAGGTGGGCATCGAGGCGGGCATGTCCGCGGTGGGCGACGTCTTCGCCGCCATCGCCACGCGCGCCGGTACCACGGTTGCGGCCCTGTCGGAGGCAGGAGCGCATCTGCGCGCCGGCCAGACCGGCCTGTTGCGGCTGACCTGGGACAACGGCGATCGCACCGTGCTGGTCAATCCCGCGCTCGGCGGTGTCACCTTCGGCTGGACCCTGCATCACACCGCCGCGGACGAACTTTTCGCTGCCGTCGAAGGCTCCGCGCTGCATACCCGCGTCATCTTCAACCGCATGGAGGAGAACGGTGCGCCGATCCGCCGCGTCATCAACGGCGGAGGCATTCCGAAGAAGAACGCCAAGCTCAACCAGATCTACGCCAACGTCCTGCGCAAGCCCGTACTGGTGCCCGAAGGCGACGTCACCTCGCTCGGCTCGGTCGTCTTCGCGTTCCTTGCCGCAGGAGATTTCAAGTCCATCGAAGAGGCGCAGGATGCACTCTGCCCGCCCTTCAGGACATTTTCGCCCGAACCCGCCGAGGCAGCCCGATACGACCGCCTCTTTCCGCTCTTCCGCGATGCCTATTTTGCCCTGGGCACGCCGGATGCGAAACCCGCCGCGCTGGGCCGCATCCTGCCCGAGTTGCAGGCCATCCGCCGCGACGCAACCGACGGCAAGGACTAAGTAGCGGCCCGCTTTCGGTGTCTAATTGATGTGGATCGTGGGGACGGAGGACAAGAACGATGACGCTGCTGAACGCACCCGAGTTCGATGAGCAAAAGGAAAACCGGAAGCGCAACATCCTGGTCGGGTCGGGAGCCCTGATTGCGGCGATCGTGTTGCTCACGGTTGCTGGATTCCTGCTTGGGCACGGATGGCTGTTCATGAACCTGCCGGTGGAGCACCGGGTAAGCACGCTGCTGTCCGCGCTTCAGGCGCAGGATTATGCAAAAGCTTACGGCATCTTTTACAACGATCCCAATTGGCAGCAGCATCCGGACAAGTACAAGGACTATCCGCTGCCGCGCTTCACGGAGGACTTTTCCACCGAGAGCGACTGGAAGGGTCCGATCGCGACTTACCACGTCGACTTCTCGAAGCGGGACGCAACCGGTACCGTGGTTGCGGCGACGATCAATGGCACAACGAATCTGACGCTGAAGTATGCGCGTTCCGACGGCACAATCTCATTTTTCCCGTTTGTATTGACCCGCGGGCTGTAACCAGCGGGCTGTCGCTTGAACCTGCGGACCCGCCGGCCGGTCACCGCCAGCCAAACGCCGCCGGGAAGACCTCGAACTCGGTAGTCTCCCCAATCAGGTAGACGGAAACCACGTCGAACCGCGCCGGAATGGTCTTTCGTTCCGCCTCGGGAAAGGCCCGGAGATAAGCCCTGGCCAGGCCGCGCAGCATCCGGCGCTTATCCTCGTCCACCGCCGACTCCGCTGGACTCATGTCACGCGCTGTCCGCGTCTTAACTTCGACAAAACACAGCCGGTCGTCATCCCACGCAATCAGATCCACATCTCCGCGCATTCGGGTGCTCGTCCAGCGCCGCGCCACCACGATGTACCCGCGCCGTTGCAGCTCGAACATCGCTGCCCGTTCGCCGCGCAGCCCCACTTCCAGGTGCGCCGCCGTCGCCGGCCCGCGCCTTCGCCGCGGCGACAGCCGTTCCATCCGCCTCAGCGCCCATTTCTGCGCGTCGATCCATAGCCGCTCGATCTTTCCCGCCACCGGCATGCAGGAGGATGATACGCCATCCGGCGGATACATCCATCTCTGCGCAGGGTTCATTCGACGAAGGATTACGGCAGGCCGCAACGGCCGATTCAGGCGGACGTTGAGAGTGGCAGCTCAACCGGCGCTTCTTCCGGCTTAGCCAGTCCAGCAAGTTCCGCCACGATATGCTCCACTGCCAGCTTGGCGGCCTCTCTCGCCTTGGGGGAGAGATCCATCGTGATCGGCTGCCGCGGATCGATGGTAATGGCGTAGAGCACCACCTGACGGCCACCATCCAGCATGTAGAAAAGGTCGAGCAGGTCCTTGATGCCGATGTCATGCGCCGTCAGGGTCGGCGGGTAGTCGCGCGCGAACCGGGGCACGGTGCGGGTTACCGTGCCGATGGGATTGCCATCTGCCGCCGCGTCAATCATGATGATGTGTTCCGCGGCCTGCATTGGCTCCAGCAGGATGAAGCCTCCCGTGCCGCCGTCCAGGTATTCGACATTTGGGTGGGGTGCCCGTTTTTCCAGGGCGCGAACCACGTGGACGCCAACGCCCTCGTCGCCCATGATGACGTTGCCGAGGCCCAGCACCAGCGTCTTCGGTCCGCTACTTTTCACTCTGGTCCTTATCGCTCTTTTCCCGCTCGAACTTCCATCCGCCCACGATCGAAGAGATGGTCCCGCGTCCCTCGATGTAGTCATGGTAGAAGGCCAGGTATACGTGAATGATGATGAATGAAACGAAGAACCACAGGAAAAGGTGATGCCAGTAGCGCACGCCCTCGTCGCCGCCCAGGATGGGCACGACCCAGTTGAACATCTGGGGCAGCCACGAGTTGCTCATGCTGGAGTAGAGCGCAAAGCCGGTGACGGTCTGGGCCACAAACGCGAGAAACGTGAAAAAGTAAATCAACGCCGCCAGAGAGTTGTGCCCCGTTTGGATGTTCCCATGCACCTGGGTCTGCAGTACGTCGACCTTGACGACTTCGGCGATCTCCTGGCGCTGCCATTTCTTCAACGGGAAGAATGTGTTCCAGTGCGAGTACTTATTACCGACGAATCCCCAGTAGATGCGCGCCGCGAAATTGAACACATACACGAACGCGCAGGTGAAATGCAGAAACCGCACCCAGCCGAACCAGTATTGCTGGTACGCCTCCGGCGCATAAAACGCCATGATTGGCCTACCGATCAGGTAGCCGGTAATGCAGAGTCCCACCAAGGCCACCGCATTGATCCAATGGTAGACGCGCACCGGAAGTTCCCACACGTAGACTCGCCGGTAGTCAACCGGGTGTTCGGGTGCGACTGGTGTCACATTGCCTGTGCCGATTCCGATTCCAACGTCTGGAGCGCTCATAGGACTTTACTCGAAGGACAGCTGGTGAAGGTGCCGTCCCTGCGGATCGTACAGATGCACGGCGCAGGCCAGGCACNNTCGGCACCACCAGTTGATAGTTGGCGATGGCGCCGTCGTGGATCTTGATGTAGTGGGCCAGCGCACCGCGAGGAGCTTCGGTGAGGCCGACTCCCTCGGCGTCCGCGGGCCAGGTCTTTGGCTCCCAGAGCTGGCCGTTGA
>PLUT01000359.1:1379-19453 GCA_003162875.1 Granulicella sp. | reverse complement strand
CCATGCGCTCGCGCATCTGCAGCACAATCGCGATCCCTGCGATGTTCACGCCCAGGTCGCGCGCCAGGTTCAGGATGAACTCCAGCCGCTCCAGGTCCTCGTCGGTGTACAGCCGCGTGTTGCCTTCGCTGCGGCTGGGCAGCAACAACCCCTCGCGTTCATATAGCCGCAGCGTTTGCGGATGGATGTCATACATCTCCGCCACCGCCGAGATCATGTACGCGCCCTTGGTCTTGCGTTTCGTCGCCATCGCCGCCTACCAGTGAAGTCTAGTCTTGCGGATTCTCCCGAATCATCCTTCTGATCTCTTCTTCCGCTTCTCTCGACTTCTCTTCAAGGACTTTACCGTCCTTATCAAGAATTCGAACGCTAAACCCTTCGGCAAATCGCGCCGCATGTTTGCCGCGCACGCCATTGCTAAAGTCGTACTCGGCCCTCATCCCATCGTCGTCTTCGTCCGTCGCTACATCCGTATTGATCGGTTCAATCGGTGTCATCGGTGTTAAGCCTCTACGCCTGTCATACCTCCGCCAGCAACTCCGCCCGCGGGTCCTCCGGATTCAGCCTCGCCAGCTCGCGCAGTATCTCCTTCGAGCGCTCGTCGTGCACCTTCGGCACCACGATCTTCACCTCGACGATCTCGTCGCCGCGCTTGCCTTCGTGCGACGCGCTGGGCACGCCCTTCTCCCGCAACCGCAGCTTCTGCCCGGTCTGCGTTCCCGGCGGAATCTTCAACTGCGTTCGCCCACCGCCGGCGTGCGTCCCGTCGCTATGGGTATCGATGGTCGGCACCTCGATCTTCGCGCCCAGCGCGGCCTCGCTCACTGTAACTGGAACGGTTACATGAATATTGTCGCCCACGCGCGTGAATACCGGATGCGTCCCCACCTTGACGATCAGGTACAAATCTCCCGCCGCGCCGCCGTCCGTGCCCGCGTTGCCCTTGCCCGCCAGGCGAATCCGCTGCCCGTCGCGCGTGCCTGGCTTGATGCGGAACTCCAGCGGCTCGCGCCGGGTCACCACGCCCTCGCCGCCGCAGGTCGTGCACGCATTCTGCACCTTGCCCGTGCCGTTGCAGCGCGGGCATTGGATGTTGAACTTCATCCGCCCGCCCATCTGCGTCACCTGGCCGGTGCCGCCGCACTCCGGGCAATCGACGTTGCCGCCGGTGGTCGACTTGCCCTTGCACGCGGGACACGTCTCCTGCCGCTCGATCTCCAGCCGCGCCACGCCGCCGCGCACCGCCGACCAGAAGTCCACGCTCACCTGGTACTCCAGGTCCGTGCCGGGACGCGGGCCCCGCGAAGCCGACTTGTGCCCGCCGGAAAAGATCCCGCCGAAGATGTCGCGAAAGCTTCCGCCAAACCCGCCGCCCGCCTGCTCCTGCGCACTGCCGGGTGCCCGTCCTCCGCCCTGGAAGCCGGAAAAGTCGAACCCCTCAAAGTCGAACGGAACCTCCTGCGCACCGCGTCCGCCGCGTCCCCCGCCGCCGCCGGAGAATCCTCCTCCGTAGCCCCCGCGCGCCGCCGCCTCCGCCGCCGCCGGATCGATGTTGTCCGAATAGAACCCGAGCTGGTCGTAAATCTTGCGTTTCTTCTCGTCGCTCAGAACATCGTTCGCCTCGGAAATCTCCTTGAACTTCTCCTCCGCCTTCTTGTCGTTCGGATTCACGTCCGGGTGGTACTTGCGCGCAAGTTTGCGGAACGCCTTGCGGATATCCTCCGCCGTCGCCGTCTTCTTCACTCCCAGCGTGCTGTAGTAGTCCTTCGTCTGTGTCGCCATCCAGTCGCTCTCTTGCCTCTTATTAATTGTCGAGGAGCCTCGCCCCTGCCTTTCGGAGTAGCAGCGGGCTTTAGCCCGCGGTGACGCCGGACCTGATGGAATGGGCTTTAGCCCCGGGCCTCTCGTGTCCCGGCCTTGCGGGCTCTTGCAACACCCTGCTAAACATTCGTCATCCTTCAAATCTAGAAAAAGGCACGGCCGAAGCCGCGCCTTTTTCCCTCAAAACGTCGATTCCAGCTTGCTCTCTAGTTCCATACCTGCCGCGCATCGACCGGTTCAATCGAAATCGTCTGGTCCGGCTCCATCTCCCGCATCCGGTTCATGAACTGCTCGGCTTCCTCGCGCGTGTCGAACATCATCCGGTTGTACAGTTGCCCTGCGCGAACCTGGTCGCATCGCCACATGGTCTCATTCATTTCGCTCGCCCTCCAGGAGTTCGATTGAGTTCCAGTCTCTTGTCCAGCAACCTCATTTCAGCCCTTGTTGTGGTTCTCTGGGGTCCCGGCGATCCGCGATCGCTGGGGTGGAAGAGTTCAGGCGTTGCAAGTACCGCACCTCCAGATCAGTCACTCAGTTTGCTCCATCCAATGTCTCACGTCCGGCTTCGGCTGCACACCCCACTAAATCCAAATTCCTGTGGGGAACCCGCCCGTATTCCCTCGCCCGATTCCTCTTGTCATTCCGTAGCGCAGCGGAGGAATCTGCTTCTGGTCACTTCGCCTCAGTTCCACACATGATGTATCGGCATGGGCTCGATTTTGAACACCAGGTCCGGAGACATTCCTGCCAGCTTGCGCGCAAACTCCCGCGCCTGCTCCTCGCTCCGGAAGACGGTTTGCTCCTTCACCTTGCCGCCCAGCCACTGCTCACACTTCCAGACCATTTGCTCCGTCATCATCCCCTCCGCGAATCCTCCACCCGGACCACCATTTCCACCGGGGCGGAATTACAAGAAGAGCGCCCCATCCATGCGAGCGCTCTTCCCTCACTTCCCTTGCCTGTTAGATGCCGAACCGATCCGGATGGTCTGGATCGATCCGCCATCCCCTTACTTGTCGACGTCCACGTACTCCGCGTCGATGACGCCTTCGTCCTTCTTGCCCGGTTCCTGCGTACCGGCTGCTTCGCCCGCAGGCGCCGCGCCTTCCGCCGGTGGAGGAGCCGCAGCGGCTGCCTTGTACATCGCCTCGGCCAGCTTGTGGCTGGCGCTGGTTAGACGTTCCTTCACTGCATTCAGATCGCTGGCGCTCGCGTCCTCGTTCAGCTTCGCCTTGGCATCGGTCAGCGCGGTGTTCACGTCGGCCTTGTCCGCCTCCGCCACTTTCTCGCCGGAGTCCTTCAGCATCTTCTCGACGTTGTAGACCATCGAGTCGAGCCCGTTGCGCGCCTCCACCTTGTCGCGCTGCTCCTTGTCTTCGGCCGCGTGCGCCTCGGCGTCCTTGGCCATGCGCTCCACCTCTTCCTTGCTCAGGCCTGAAGAGCTGGTGATGGTGATCTTTGCGTCCTTGCTCGTGGCCTTGTCCTTCGCGGTTACGTTCAGGATGCCGTTGGCGTCGATGTCGAACGTCACCTCGATCTGGGGCACGCCGCGCGGGGCCGGCGGAATGCCGCCCAGCTTGAACTTGCCCAGGGTCCGGTTCTGCGCCGCCATCGGCCGCTCACCCTGCATCACGTGCACCTCGACCTCGGTCTGCGAATCCGCCGCCGTCGAGAACGTCTCCGTCTTCTTGGTCGGAATCGTAGTGTTGCGCGCGATCATGCTGGTGGCTACTCCTCCCATGGTTTCAATGGAAAGGGTCAGCGGAGTCACGTCCAGCAGCAGCAGGTCCTTCACATCGCCTGCCAGCACGCCGGCCTGCACCGCCGCGCCAATCGCCACAACTTCGTCCGGGTTCACGCCCTTGTGCGGGTCCTTGCCAAACAGCTTTTTCACCAGCTCCTGAATAGCCGGCATTCTCGTCTGTCCGCCCACCAGCACCACCTCGTCGATCTTCGACGCATCGATGCCCGCGTCCTTCAACGCCTGCTTGCACGGTCCAACCGACTTCTGCAGCAGATCATCGACCAGGCCCTCGAGCTTCGCCCGGGTCAGGTTGCGCACCAGGTGCTTCGGCCCGCTCGCATCCGCAGTGATAAAGGGAAGGTTGATCTCCGACTCCTGCGCCGTCGACAGCTCAATCTTGGCCTTCTCCGCCGCATCCCTCAACCGCTGCAGCGCCATCTCATTGCCCTTGGAGTGCAGATCGAGGCCAGTGTCCGCCTTGAACTCTCCAATCAGCCAGTCCACAATCCGCTGGTCCAGGTTGTCGCCGCCCAAATGCGTGTCGCCGTTGGTCGACTTCACCTCAATCACGCCTTCGCCGACCTCCAGAATCGAAATGTCGAACGTTCCGCCGCCAAAGTCGTACACCGCGATGGTCTCGTCCTTCTTCTTGTCCAGCCCATAGGCCAGCGCCGCCGCGGTCGGCTCGTTCACAATGCGCTTCACGTCGAGGCCGGCAATCTTCCCCGCGTCCTTGGTCGCCTGCCGCTGCGCGTCGTTGAAGTATGCCGGGACCGTGATCACGGCCTCGGTCACAGACTGCCCAAGGTAGTCCTCCGCCGCCTTCTTCAGCTTCTGCAGGATCATCGCCGAGATCTCCGGCGGGGTGTACTCCTTGCCCTGCGCGATCACCACAATGTTGTCGCCCTTGGCCACAACCTTGTACGGCACCATCTTCAACTCGTCGCCGACCTCGTTCATCCGGCGTCCCATGAACCGCTTGATCGAATAGATCGTGTTCTCGGGGTTCGTAATCGCCTGGCGCTTAGCCACTTGGCCCACCAGCCGTTCGCCGCTCTTGGTAAACGCAACAATCGACGGCGTCGTCCGCCCGCCTTCTTCGTTGGGAATCACCTTAGGCTCGCCGCCTTCCATCACGGCTACGCAGCTATTCGTCGTTCCCAGATCAATTCCAATAATCTTTCCCATAATCTCCGCTCCTGACCCTTATTTGTCATTCCGAAGGGAATCTGCTTCCCTGGAATTTGCTTCTAAACCCTTGAAAATGTGCCAAATCGCCGCCCAACTATACTTTCCGGCGGAAATATCGGCATATTCAGTCTCACATATGAGTGAGTTACTGTCAACCTATCTGATGCAAGAAGCGTAGCCCGCGACGCACCGCAATTCTGCACGATGACCCCTCATTTCAGGATCCCTTCCCCACGGACCCAAACTGCAACAAGCCTTACCAGGGCACGCTCACCCGCCAGTAGCGCGGCTCGGGCACCTCCGCCGCATTCACCGGCACCCTCACCCGCCAGTGACCCCCCGCAGCAACGAAGAACATTTCCGTTTGAATCTCACCCGCCCGGCGTATGATTCCGTCGAATCGTCCTCACAGGCCCATCATGTTCTCTAAGCTTCGCTTTACGTTATTGCTTCCACTCGCCGCCCTCCTCGCCTGCGGCGCAAATCCCACCCCATCCGCGCCGGCTTCCAACTACCTCAACCTCACCGGCGACTGGGCCGCCATGGTACCTTCCACACTCGGCGCCGGCGCCCCGCCTATCAGTGACTTCCTTGGCGCCCTCCAATCCTCCGGCGGTACCGTCACTGGAACCTTGCGCGCGATATCCCTCAGTATTGCTCCTTGTGTCCCCTTCAGTCAGGACCTTCAGGCCACGGGCACCATCGACGCTAACGGCAACCTAACACTCGCCATTCCGATGGCTGGCGGGACCGCCACCATCACCGCAGCGATCGCCGCCCCTGAGTCCTACACCACCGGCACGTGGCAGATCGTCGGCGGCGCCTGCGCCATGCTCTCTACCGCCATCCAGATTGCCGAGTTCGCCCCCGCCACCGGCACCTACACCGGCGTCCTCAACGAGTTGGACTCCAGCGGCCTGCCCGTCGCCGGCACAGCAACCAACGTCACCGTCGCCCTTACCCAGTCCACCACCCCCAACTCTGACGGAGACTTCCCGGTCTCCGGCGCCGTTACCGCAACCGGAGCCTGCTCTGGCACCTTTCCCGTCACCAATGAAGTAGTGGAAGGCGGAGTCATCATGCCAGTCCCCACCACATTTTCGACAGGAGTGCTCGTCGGCGGCATCATCCCTACTGCCACCACTCTCATCGCCGACTTTAGCCCTTCCCCCGCATGTGGCTCCCAGGTGTACTCTGCCCAGGTGTACTCCGGCATCCTCACCCGCCAGTAGCTGGCTGCGGGCCTCGCCTGATCGCGGTTTCCAATAAAGTTGTCAACCCCCGCATTCTGTGCAAAACCCGCAATCTGCCTCAAAACACGCCACATCAAAAATCCTGCCGGATGGCATTTGAGTTATCTTCAATCCGCTACAATTAACGTAGTGAAGCAAAATAAAGAAGCCCGGCCTCACGCCGGGCTTTTCGCTCTTAACGGCTCGGGGAAGGCAACGGTTAACCAGAAGGTGACTCCCCCTTGCCTAACCTATTTGTTGTCAACAGAACCACTTCCTTTTCCTGAGATAACTGGCCACACCGATGCAAAAAAAACGCGACCGAGGAATCCGATGCTTCAGCACGCCCTCAGGCTTGGACCGCGACCAGCCCGCAGACACCTTCNNCCCCTTACCTAACTTCTTTGTTGTCAATCACACCGCCCTATTTTCTGGGAAAATTGCCCGCACCGGTGCAGAAAACTCGACCCGTGAATCCGTGCTTCAGCGCGCCCTCAGGCCTGCACCGCAGCCTCGTCCGCAGGCGAGTTCCTGCGCTTCTCTGTCAGGAAATACACCAGCAGGATCACTGCCCCGACCGCACCCACCACCGCCTCGACGCCGGCCAGCCCGCGGCCGCCCCACTTGTCGCCGCCCCAGCCATCCAGCAGCAGCATGTACTGCACCGGCACGTTGCCCAGCGAGTTGATGATCGAGTACCGCCCGCTGCCGCTCTTGCCGGAGTGGCCGAGAAACTCCAGCACCACAGCCGTGAACATTGCGTAGCAGATTCCGATGGTAAACAGGTACAGCGTGACTCCCAGGTAGTAGGTCGACGGTCGCAGTGGTCCCAGCCACAGCACGCACAGCGTCGCGGAGTTGACCAGCGCAACGATCATGTACATCGTCGCCGCGCGCATCCGGGTCGGCAGAATTGCCGCTGCCGCCGAACCCGCAGCCACCAGGATCCCGCCGGCCAGGCCATTCATCCATGCCACGCTGTCGCCGTTTACCCCAAACTGGCGCGCCACCCCGGGCAGCAAACTCACCGCCGCGCCGCTTGCGATCGGAAACACCATGCACGCGGTGTAGGGCACCGCTTCCCAGCGAAAGAAGGTCGATTTGCATTCGCCCCAAACCCGGCGCATCGTCGCGCCAAACGTGCCCACCGAGATCTCGTGGCTTGGCGCCGCCAGCGCAAACAACGCAGGAATGACGATCAGCAGTCCCGCCGCCAGCCCCAGTTCGTCGCGTCCTGTCCTGGAACTGAGCCATATCAGAACCCAGGCAGCCAGCGCTCCGAACCCCATGCCACCCGCCTGGTAGAAGCTGCTCGCAACCCGGCGGTTGCGCTCCGAGGGCATTGCGCCCATCATGCCGCCGCAACTGGACACCACCAGTTGGCTGCAGCACGCGCTCAGCAGCATCACGGTCAGCGAAAGCGCGGAGGACAGATTTCCCGCACGGAATGCGAACGCCATCGAGACCGCAGCCAGCACGCCGCCCAGCAGCGCCCAGGTCCGTCGCCGGATGAAGAAATCCGTGATCGGACTCCACAGGAAGTACAGCCACGACGGCAAACTGAGGAGAAAGATGAGCCGGGACTGACGCCCGCTGCCGATCCCCTGCACGCTCAGGAGATACGCCAGCACCCCGCCCTGGATCACGCCGTTCATCACCACCGCCGACGGCGCAATCAGCAGCCCGAACAGCCACGGCCGCTCTTTTCCCACCGGCCCATGGTCCGGCAGCGGTTGCATCAGGGCTTCTTCGCCTACCGCCTCGATCTCGTTCATCTCCAGAATCTACCACGCCGCCATCCTGCCGCCGGCTGGCGTTTCCTGGCGAATGCCGCTCACTGCCGGTTCATCGGATAGGCGCGCGAGTTGAAGGCCACAACCGCATCAAATGCATCCTAAGCGCCTCCAAAGTCCTCTATATGCAGTACGACTTCGTTTTCTTTTGGGAGTATCACTGAAGCATGGCTGCAACCGCCACAGCTCCGCCGGATCAGTCGGCGCAGGTCACCCAGGGTGTGAATCCGTGGTTCATTGCCGCGGCAGTCATGCTGGCCACCTTCATGGAGGTGCTGGACACCGCCATCGCCTCGGTCGCGCTTCCCTACATCGCCGGCTCGCTCTCCGCTACCACCGACGAGGCCACCTGGGTGCTCACCAGCTACCTGGTCGCCAACGCCATCGTCCTGCCCGCCAGCAACTGGTTCTCGCTCCGCTTCGGCCGCAAGCGTTTCCTGATGACCTGCGTGGCCATCTTCACCGCCGCCAGCTTCGCCTGCGGAGCTGCCCCCACGCTCGCCTTCCTGCTGATTGCCCGCGTCATTCAGGGTGCAGGCGGCGGAGCGCTGCAGCCGCTTTCGCAAGCCATCCTGCTTGAGTCTTTTCCCCCGGTCAAACGCGGCGCTGCCATGGCTGTCTTCGCCTTCGGAGTGGTCGTCGCTCCCGTGCTGGGCCCCACCCTCGGCGGCTGGCTCACGGATAGCTACTCCTGGCGCTACGCCTTCTACATCAACATCCCCATCGGCATGCTCGCCCTGTTCATGATCAACCGTTTCATCCACGATCCCCCGTACATCAAGAACGCCCGCGTCCCCGCCTTCGACAACATCGGCTTCGGAGCGCTGGTCGTCTGGACCGGACTGCTCCAGATCATCCTGGACAAAGGCCAGGAGGACGACTGGTTCGGCGCCCTGTGGATCCGCTGGGCCGTCTTCATCCTGATTACCAGCTTCGCCGTCTTCGTCTGGCACTCGTGGCGCAAGCACGAGCCCATGGTCGATCTCAAACTACTCAAGAACCGCAACTTCGGCGTCGGCTGCGCGCTCATCTTCCTGTTCGGCATCGGAGCCATCTGCGGAATGCCCATCATCGGCTACCTCTCCAACAAGGTCGATCCCCGTTACCTGCTCACCTTCGGCTTTTTCACCTTCGGCCTCACCACGCTCTACTTCGGCAGCATGACTCTCGAGATCTCTCCGACCACCCTGCTGGCGCCCATTCTGATCACGGGGTTCGCGCTTTCCTTTGTCTTCGTCCCCATCAACATCGCGGCCTATGGCACGCTGCGCAACCAGCAGATCGGCAATGCCAGCGGCCTCTTCAACCTGATGCGCAACGTCGGCGGATCGATCGGCATCTCCATCGCCCAGACCCTGCTCACCCGCCGCACTGCCGTCCACCAGAATGAGATGCTCAACTCCGTCCCCGTCACCGGCCAGCAGTTCCAGAACTCCCTGGGCGCGGCGCAGCAGTCGCTCAGCAACCCCTTCGGCCCGGCCAACAGCCTCCACCCGGCACAGGCCCAGCTCTACGGGCAGCTTGGGGTTCAGGCCTCCCTGTGGTCGTTCGTCGACGTCTTCCGCTGGCTCTCCCTGCTCTCGTTCCTCTGCCTCGCCGTGGTCTGGCTGTTCAAGAAGGTCCGCCCCGGCAGGGCTGCCGCCGGCGCCCACTGATTCATCGAGAATAAATACTCAGTTTCCAGCCAAATCCCGCGCCGTTCAGCTAACATCTCCTTCATCCCGCGCTGAACGCGCAAATCCAACCTGAGGAAACTCCGATGTCCAATCCCTTTGTTCACCTCGAACTCTCCACCTCCGACGTCACCAAAGCCAAAGAGTTTTACTCCGGCCTCTTCGGCTGGACCTTTGAAGACCACGATATGGGTCCTTCCGGCGTCTACAGCACCTTCAAGCCCTCGTCCGGCCCCGGCGGCGGGCTCTTCTCCATGCCCGGAATGCCCACCTTCTGGCTCGCCTACGTCGGCGTCGAAGAGATCAACGCTGCCACCGACAAGGCCAAGTCGCTCGGCGCCACCATCCACAAGGGACCGCTGGAGGTCCCCGGCGTAGGCTGGATGACCATCCTCGCCGACCCCACCGGCGCCACCATCGCTCTCTTCCAACCCAGGCAGCCCATGTAATCCGCCGTCCGCAGGCTTCGTGCCCGTTCCCATCTTTGGGTGCCCCGCTCATGCGCGGCTGCGCATGGGTGGGGTTCTGTGTCCCTGGAGACATTCACAGACACGTTCGTTCCGCGCCAATCTCTGATTTTGCTCTAGAATGGCATCCGATATGAAATCCACCTTGCTTCTGCTCGCCGCGGTCTTCGCCCTCGGCCTTTCTGCCTCAGCGCAGCCCACCCTGCCGAGCGCTGACGCCGTCATGACGCAGGCAAAGACCCGGGCCGCAGCGGAGCACAAGAACATCCTGCTCGTCTTCAGCGCCTCCTGGTGCGGCCCCTGCAAGATGTTCGAGGCCTTCCTCGACGACCCGAAGGCCGGGCCCATCATGAACAAATTCTTCGTCACCGCCCGCCTCGACGTGGGCGAAAAGCCCGGCGACAAGCTCCACGCCGACTCGCCCGGCGCCGAGGCGCTGCGCGCGTCGCTCAACGGAGCAGAGGCCGGCTACCCATTCCTGGTCATGCTCGATCCCGCCGGCAAGCCCATCGTCAACTCGTTCTGTCCCGCCAGCCTCAAATGCGATCCGGCGGGCGAAAACATCGGCTACCCGGCCACCCCGCCGGAGATCGCCTGGTTCATGCAGATGCTCCGGCAGGCCGCCCCCGCCCTCTTGCCCAAAGAGGCAGACACCCTCCAAACCTGGCTGTCGCAGCGAGGCCGCAGCTAGCCCGGGCCATCTCTTCGCAGCGACGAATCAGATGCCCAGAACGAATGCGACCGTCCTTAGTTGCTCCTCTTCTCCCGCGGCACAAACTCCTCCATCACCGCCTTGCGCAGCAGATCGACGGGAAGCAGTCCCTGCGCCAGCAGGAAGTCGTGATACTTCTTCTGATCGAATTTCTTTCCCAGCGCCGCTTCCGTGTCCTTGCGCAACTGCAGCAGCTGGTTGAAGGCGTAAAAGTAGCTGTTGGCCTGCCCCGAAGCGCGGTAGACAAACCGCTCCACCTCGTCGGTTGCGAACGCATGGCTCAGCACCACGTCGTTCTCCAGCACCTTGTAGGCATCCGCCTGGGTCACCTTGCCCGATTGCAGCCCGGGGTCCAGAAACGCCCGCGCCGCCCGCAGCAGTCGCAGTTGCTGCGTCATCAGCTTGCCGTCCGCCGGCTCGTAGGGCTCCATCATCCACTCCGCGTAGAGCCCCCAGCCCTCCACATTGGTTGAGTTGAACGCAAACAGCGCCCGCGCATTGCTCACTCCGTGCTCCACAATCGAATCGAACTGCAGCTCGTGTCCCGGCCGCGCCTCATGCGCGACTATGCTCCACGACACCGCATCGAAGTTGAAGTCGTCATACTTCTCCGCCCGGCTGCCCGCGGTGGTCGGACCCACCAGCGGCACCACAAACTCGGGCCTCTGCCCGGTGTTGTGCAGCAGCGGCGGCGACACCATGTGCGGCGCCGGCTCCTGCGCCGTCTCCGCAACCGTCGCCAGGCGAATAATCGCCGGCTGGCTGGGCAGTGTCACCAGTTTGTTCGCCACAATAATGTTTTCGATCGCCTTCAGCCGTGCCTTGTAGAACGGCAGAGTCGCGTCGCCCGTAATCTGCTTCTTCTTCAGCTCGCGGATCACGTCGCGGTAGTCCGTCGACTTCCATCCGTGTTCCTTCGCCACCTGCGCGGCCAGCGGCGCCATCTCCGCCTGGACTGCCGTGAACTCCTGGTGCGCCATCGCCGCCAGTTGCGCCGGCGGAATATCGATTCCGTAGTTCTCCAGCGTCAGGGCATACTCTTCCGGCGCCAGTTTGATGTTGGTCCGCGCCTTGGGCAGCACCGCCGCACGAATCCAGGTGTCGTAGTCCGCCAACTCCTTGCTCAGCTTGGCGAAGGGTTCCTGCCATCCGGCCAGATTGTAGGTCCGGAACAGTTGCTGCAGGGCGTCCACGTAGTTCTTGTCCCGCCCCAGTTGCGTCTCTATCTCGCCCACCGACGGATACACCACGCCAGGCTTGGCCATCTGCTCCATCATCCGCTGCTTCAGCAGGTCGGTGAACGGCTTCGATCCCGGTTCCACTCCCGCGTACTTGCGCAGCCGGATCACCGCCGCCGGCCGCCGCTCCGCCGCCACCCGGTCATCCAGCAGCGACTGCAGCCCGGCGTACACCGCTGCGCTTGCATCGATGAACGGAACCTTGTGCGCAAACTGGTAGTCCTGCTCGCGAAACTGCAAGTTAAATGTCTTCTGCAGAATCTCGAGGTCTTCGCGCACATTCTCGTCTTTTTCCTTCTTCTCGGCCTTACTCAGCGTGGCCAGAGCACCCTCGAGCTCTTTGCGCTGTGCAATCTCCGCGGCCCGCGTCGGGTCGGTAATCTGGGCATCGTACTTCGCCAACCCTTGCCGCGACCCGCCCTCAGGCGAATACTTCAACTGCACATCCAGCAGCATCTGCGTGTACTGGTTGCTGCGCGTCACCCACGCCGGTTCCGGCGGGGGCGTTGCGGCCTTCGCCTGGGCCACGGCGGCAGGGTTCGCGGCAACCAGGCACGCGGCAAACATCATCGACAAAACGACACTACGGTACATCGGCAAATCTCCGGAAAAAGATATACGCCCAGCATACGGTCTGAGGCTGATTAAGTCGGGATACTAAAGATCTTGGGCGGTCTACGGTTGCGTGGAGAAACCTCCAGGGCCAGTCGGACTCGAGGGGCTGTTTGGGTTCGGTCCGTTCGGCTGGCCAGATCCGTTCGGCGGGCCAAATCCGCTCAATCCGTTCGACTGGCCTGATCCGTTCGGCTGGCCGAGCGCGCCTGCGCCCGCGCTTCCAAGTCCCTGATTCATGGCTTGCTTCACCTTCAGCAGTTCGATCCGTGGATCGTACAGGAACTCCCAGGTTTGGTAAGTCGTCTGCTCGTTCGGCGTCAGCAGCGAATTCCCCGTCGCATTCAGGCCCACCCCCATGATGGGCCCCATCGACGTCCCCGTACCCGACCCAAAACCCAATCCTCCCAGGCCGCCGGCGCTGCCCGCGCTGCCCAGCCCGCCCGTGCCTTGCCCCGTCCCGCCGGCACCCGTCCCGCCCGCACCCGCCCCGCCCGCGCCTGTCCCGCCCGCGTCGCCTCCCGAGGTCGTTCCCGCGGCGCCAACCGCGGTCGGTGCCGGCGTTCCGCCAATGCCAGACGCCAACCCGGCCGCCGATCCCAGGCCGGCGTTCGGCAGGCCTTGCAAATCCTCCCCGAAAAATCCCTTCACCGTAGTCTGGTTCTGGCCCACCACAATCAGTCGCCAGTCGTCCTTGCCGGTGATCGGGTCAATGTACCGCTGGCGCAGAAACCGCACGTTGTTCATCTTTTCCAACTGCTCGATCGAACCGGGATAGTGACTTCCATTCTTCAGATAGAACTCGCGGATGGCGCGCACATACTGGTTGCCCCGGCGCACCGTCTCCACCTCGCGATCCCGGCGAATGCTGAAGGCCGCCTTGGACGCAGCCACGCCCAGCCACAACAGGATGATCGCAATCGCCACCATCAGGCCCAGCAGCATGTAACCCTGCTCGCCCGCCGGCGGCGTTGGTCCTTCCTTGATCCTCGAACCTCGAACCTTGAACCTGTCTCTCATCAATTTGCCAGCAACGGCAGCGTTTGGCTGTTGTGATTCTGCATGTCTTCCACCTGGATGGTCTTCGCGTCCACCGCGATGACCCGATAGCGCCGCAGCACCACGTCGCCCGGCGATGCCCAGTACACGTTCTCGCCCTGCAGCAGGCACGCCTCCCGCTTCCCGTCCGGTGCAGTCTTCACCCCGAAGAACTTCAGATCGATCGGAGGAGGAGGAGGAGGAGGCGGACAATTCGGCGGGCACGGTATCGGTGGCGGTGGAGGAGCAACCACCCGCGCCTTGCTGATCGGTGTCGGAATCACCACCGGCGGCGCCGACGACGCCGAAAAAATATTCCGCCCGCTCCCTGAGTACTCCAGCGACTCGCTTACCAGCATCGCCTCCATGTGCAGCGTCGGATCGAGCGACGCTGAAGTGGAATCCGGCTTCGCATTCCCCCCCGCGGCCGGCTTTGCCGGGGCCGCTTGCGCTTGGCTCGCCACCGCCACCGGCGCAGTCGTCGGCGGGAAGAGGGTGTCCTTCACCTCGTACCACATCACGCCCAGCGCGAGCACCGCAAACAGCCCGATCGCGATCTTCTTTTGCTGCTCCTCCGATCCGCGGCCCATGGAAAGCTTCATTGTCCCTGCCCTCCCGTCGCCGGGCCCGCGGCCGCGGTCTCAGCCGCTGCCGGTTCCGCCGCTGCGCCCCCGCGCAGATACGTGGTCAGCCGCAGCCGCAGGTTCACCGTTCCACTCTGCTGCCCGTTCAGCGTCACTCCGTCGATGACGAAAAACATCTTGTCCCGTTCCAGCGAGTTCAGCAGCAGCACCAGCGGCCTGTAATCTCCGGCCAGGCGCGCGTCAATCCGCAATTCCGTCAGCTCGCCCGTCGAACCTGCCAACACCGGCGCCGGCACGTAGGTGGCACCCACCAGCCGCACCCCGGCCTTCTTCGTCAACTCGCCCAGTTCCGCCACCACCTCCGAATCCCTGGCTGGAAGTCGGTCCCGCGAAAACCTGTCCGCCTCCTCCGTGGCCGTGGCCAGCTTCGCGTCCAGTCCGCGCAACGGCTCCGCGGCAGCTCCCGCCAGCCGCAACTCCTTCCGTTGCTGCGTCATCGCGTCCGCGCTGTAGTTGCTGGATGCATGCCACAAGAAAATCATCTGCGCGATCAGATACATGTTGACCAGTGCCAGCAACCCCACGCCCGCCCAGTGCAGGTTCAGCGGGCGCAACAGGTCGCGCACTCGCCCCACGCCGTTCTTGGCGGCGGCCTTCGCCTTCGGTGCGGTCACGGCGCTCAATGTACCACCCCCGGCACGCCGGCCTTGACCGGCTTCTTCGCCGTCGCGGGTTTGCTCGCAACTCCCGGGACCGCCGTCTTTTTCCTGGCCGGTGCAGCCGCGCCCGCCGGTCTCTGCGCGCCGGCCCTCTGCGCGCCGGCCTTTGCACCTGCCGGCGCCGCCTTGCCGCTCTCCGCCGGCGCCTTCTTCATTTCCAGCGGCAGCGGGTTGTAGCCGCTGAGAATGTCGAATTCCACGCCGCCGGGAACTCCCGTTTGCGCCACCGGCGTCAGCCTTCCCTGTTCCTGCATCTGCGCCGCCTCAGTCGTCAACCGCGGCGACAGGAATCGCTGGCTCCGTTCCAGGTTGCGTACCAGGTCCACTTCGAGTTCCCGCAGCCCGTTCACCCGCAGCCGTATGTTGATGTTGCGTTCCGGCGTAATCGAAGGCTCGATGCTGGTCACCTGTACTCCGGCCGGAAGCACGCCTTCCAGGTCCATCATCACCGCCGTCCAACTGAAGCTCTTGCTCGCAAACAGCGTGTTCAAAAACTGCGAGCGATCCAGCACCGCCCGGTTCTGCGGCTCGTGCATGCGCGCTTCGTTGGTCTGCCGTTCCATCTCCAGCGTCCGGGTTTGCGCCTTCAGCACATCCATCTGTGCCTGCGCCGCCCGTGCCCTCACCTTCATGGAGTGCAAGCCGAACCCCAGCACCGCCGCCAGCAGCGCCAGCCCGGCCATCGCCAGCCGAAGTCGCGCAAACAACGGCCGCAGTTCGACAAACGGGCGGGTCGCGAGATTGATCGAGATGCGCATCAGTTGGCCAGCGCCCCCCGCACTCCCGCCAGCCAGCCCAGCGGAATCCCGCCGTACAAACCCGCCGACGCCGCTCCTTCGCCCAGCATCTGCCGGCTCACGATCTCCTGCACCGCAACCGCCTCGACTCCCATGCCGGCGCTCAACTCGCCGAGCACCGCCGTCAGCGCCTCGGCGCCCAACGGCCCGGCAGAAAGCACGACCGTTGGCGCCGTCTCCAATGTGTCCTCAAAGTACGCCGTCGCCACGCTCACCGCCTGCCCCACCTCATTCCACCCAGCGTCCGCTCCGCGCTCCGCCGCCGCCGCCGGCTGCATCGCCGCCCGTGCATCAAGCGCTTTCAATCGCGCCGCAATTGCCGCAATGCTGATGTCCGCAGGCTCCTGCGCCGCGGCCGCGGCAGCAACCTCCACTCGCACCGCGCCCGCTCCGGCCTCGCCGCCCAGATCGACCGTCCGGTGCAGCAGCAGCACCCCGGACTTCACAATCGCCGTGGTCACTCCCTCCAGCCCCGCGTTCACCACCAGCATGGGCGTTTCGCCCTCGGCCAGCCCGGCCAGCGCCGCCAGCGTGCTGGGCAGCACCGCGCCCGGCTCAAACCCAGCCTCGCGCACCAGCCTTTCATACTCCGCCTGCACTTCCCGCGGCATCGCCACCGCCAGCACCTGCAAGCCGGCTCGCGTGGTTGCCATCACCTGGTAGCTCACCGCCGCGCCGTCCGCGTCAAACGGCAGCAGCTTCTTCAACCGGAAGCGCACCACGGGCAGCGCTTCCGCCGCCTTCGCCGGAAGCGCATCGAAGTCCAGCAGCAGCACGCGCACCGCCGCATCCGGGACCACCAGCGTCACGTCGCGCCCGCGCTGGCCCACCTGCTCCAGCGCCGTCCGCAACGCTCCGACCAGCGCCTCGCGTCCCGCCGTCTCGCGCACACCGCCGGCAACGGAGCCCGGCTCCGTCCCATTCTCGGCCGCCGCAGGGTCCGGATGAAACTGCGGAAGCACAATCCCCTCCGTCAGCGATACCCGCGCCACCGCTTGCAGCACTGCCGTCGCATCCTCAGCCCGCGCCGCAACGACCCCGTCGGCCCGCACCTCGCACGCCAGCCGCGGCCGCGTCCCCAACGATCTCGGTAAAAATTCCATTCAGTCCTAGACTACCTGCTTCCTTCCGCTTCCGCCCGCGATCTCTGCCACAGCCACAAACGGCTCTCCGCGCCTCTGCCTTCACTAACAACTAGCAACTCACAACTGCTCCTACCGATTCGTCTCAATGAACGTAACCTTATTGATCTCCTTCAGCGTCGTAATCCCCAGCTTCACCCGCTCAATCGCCGAATCCCGCAGAAATCCCATGCCCTTTTCCCGCGCCTTTTTGCGGATCTCGCTGCCCGGCCGCTTTGCCAGCAGCATCTCGCGAATCTCGTCGTCCAGCTCCAGCAGTTCGTGGATCGCCGATCGCCCGCGGAACCCGGTGCCTGCGCACTCCATGCATCCCGGCCCTTCGCGGAAGGTGAACCCGCGCCATTCTTCCGGGTCGAGTCCACTCAGCCGCAGCTCCGCATCCGTGTAATGCACATCTTTCACGCAGAATTCGCACACCGTCCGCACCAGCCGCTGCGCCAGAATGCAGTTCAGCGCCGACACAAAGTTGTACGGCTCCACGCCCATGTTCAGGAAGCGTCCCAGCACGTCCACCACGTTATTCGCGTGCACCGTGGTAAACACCAAATGCCCCGTCAGCGCCGAGTTGATCGCAATCTGCGCCGTCTCCGCATCGCGGATTTCGCCGACCAGAATCTTGTCCGGGTCATGCCGCAAAATCGACCGCAGCCCGCGCGCAAACGTCAGCCCCTTTTTCTCGTTCACCGGAATCTGCGTGATCCCGCGAATCTGGTACTCCACCGGGTCCTCGATGGTGATGATCTTGTCTTCGTCGCTCTTGATCTCGTTAAGCGCCGCATAGAGCGTGGTGGTTTTTCCCGATCCCGTCGGCCCCGTCACCAGCACCATCCCGTAAGGCTCGCGGATATAACCGCGGAAGCGCTTCAGGTCCGCGTCGTTGAAGCCCACCACGTCGAGCGTCAGGTGGTGGAACTTCTCGCTCATTGACTCCTTGTCCAGCACGCGCAGCACGGCATTCTCGCCGTGAATCGTCGGCATGATCGAGACGCGGAAATCGATCAGCCGGTTCTTATACCTCACTCGAAAGCGTCCGTCCTGGGGCACGCGCCGCTCGGCAATGTCCAACTCGCTCATGATCTTGATGCGGCCCAGTATGGTGCTGTGATGCTCGCGCGCGATGGGCGCCATCGCCTCCTGCAACACACCGTCGATGCGGTACTTTACATGCACCGAATCATCGTAGGTTTCGATGTGTATGTCGGAGGCTCGCCGTTCCAGTGCGGTGAAGATGGTCGTGTCCACCAGCCGGATAATGGGGCTGATGTCTTCTTCGCTCGTCAGCTTTTCAATGGAAATATTTTCGTCGGCGTT
>PLUT01000359.1:745-1278 GCA_003162875.1 Granulicella sp. | reverse complement strand
GTGCGCAACAGCTCGTGCTGAATCTTGAAATTCTTCAGGTCCACAAACTCTGCGTGGTAGCGCTCGGCCATGGATTCAGCCTGAGCGCGCTCCTCAGGGCTGCCAGGAAGCGGCCCGCCGGGAAGTGGAATCGCAAGTTGCGTTGCGTCAGCCATGATTTATCCCGGACCTCCGGTGCCCTGCCCCAGCGAGAAGATGGGCAGGTAAAGCGAGATGAGAATGAAGACCACCACAATGCCCATCACGACCAGGATGGCCGGCTCAATCAGCGCCAGTGCGGCGGTGAGAGCGGTGGCCACATCCTCCTCAAAAAACTCTGATACCGAGTTGAGCATCTGCGGCAGCGCGCCGGTCTGCTCGCCCACCGAAATCATCTCGCCGGCCAGATCAGGAAAAATCTTTGTCTGGATCAGCGCATCGGCCAGGCTGCGGCCCTCGCGGACCGTGGTAATCGAGCTGGTCACCGCGCGCGAAACCCGTCGCGAGCTGATGGAGCGCGCCGCGGTCTCCAGCGACGGCACCAGCGGCAGCCC
>PLUT01000359.1:0-731 GCA_003162875.1 Granulicella sp. | reverse complement strand
TTTTCGGTCTGCGAGAAGCGATAACCGCCGAATCCCGTGCCCGCGAAGATGAGCAGAATCCACAGCAGATTGTGGTTCAGAAATTTGCCGAAAGCCAGCAGGTCCATGGTCATCGCCGGCAGCTTCGAGCCCATCTGGTCATACAGCGTGGCAAACTGCGGAATCACAAAGACGAACATGAAAAACATCAGACAGGTAACCAGCGTCATCAGCACGCAAGGGTAAATCAGCGACGCCACCAGCTTTTTACGAAAGGTGAGCGAGGTGCGCTGGAAGCTCACATAGCGCTCCAGCACCTCCTGCAAATTGCCGCTGCGCTCGCCGGCCAGCAGCGTAGTGGTGTACATCACCGGAAAGCCGCTCTGCGCCTCAAAAGCCGCCGAAAGTGCGTCGCCGGTCTTCACCCGCGCGGCCACGTCGTCCAACTGCGCCGCAAAATGCGCGTTTTTCTGGTTCTTGGCCAGCATCTGAATCGAGCCCAGAATCGGTAACCCGGCGCGAATCAGCGTGAGAAACTGCTGGTTGAAAATGAGAAACGGCTCCAGCTTGACCTTGCGCTTCGAGATTCCGCCAAAACCGCTGCGGGATTTGACGGAGAAGACGTGGTAGCCGGCGTGAACAAAGCGCGCGCGCAGCTCCTCGGCAGTGGCCGCCGTCTGCACCTGCTCCTGCACGCGGCCGCGCTCGTCGGCCAATTTGATTACGAATTCCGCCATGCCTCTGCCCGCCGG
>PLUT01000393.1 GCA_003162875.1 Granulicella sp. | reverse complement strand
TTTTCCTGTTCAGAGTCTTTTTTCTGTTCAGACTCTCTTTTCTGTTCAGACTCTCTTCTTTGTTCAGACTCTTTTTTCTCCTCGGACTCTTTGTGCTGGAGGATGGCGTCGGGGCGGGCGAGGGCGTCGAGCGACGCGGCGATCATCAACTCCAGGTTGCGCTCGGCGAGGACGACGTCGGAGTACTTCCAGTTGAGCACTTCGCCCTGCTCGGTGATGCGCAGCTCGCCGGAGAAGCTGTCCATGGGCTGGGCGAAGATGGCACGGTGAGTGGGACCACCACCACGACCTACGGTGCCGCCGCGGCCGTGGAAGAGGCGCAGGGTGACGCCGGCTTCGCGGGCCACCTGGTGGAGCGCGCGGTGCGCCTTCCATATCTCCCAGGTGCTGGCGATCATGCCGCCGTCCTTGTTGGAGTCGGAGTAGCCGAGCATGACCTCCTGGCGGTGGCCCCAGGACGCGAGCAGCGGCCGATAGGCGTCGGAGGTCCACAGCTCGCGGCAGATGGCGGGGGCGTTGCGCAGGTCCTCAATGGACTCGAACAGCGGGACCGGCTGCAGGCCGGGGTCGGAGTCGTCGGGATTGCTTGCGCCGCAGCAGCCTTCGACGCGGACGCCGCCGAGCCGCGCCAGCCAGAGCACGTGGAGCACGTCTTCCGCGGAGGTGGCCCCGCTGATGATGTAGCGGGGCAGCGACTCCGGTACGTAGTCGCGCTTGAGCGCGGCGATGGCGCGGAAGGTAGCCATCACCTCAGCGGTCTGGGGAGTGAGCGCGGGCGGGAGTTCGAGAGGCCGGGCGCGGTCGGTGGACGGCTGCCAGGCGGATATCTCCGCGATGGCGGCGGCGTGCACGTGCGCGTGCTGGCGGATGTCCAGCGTCTGCAGGTGCAGGCCGTAGGTACGGACCTCCAGCAGCAGGGGGTCGATCAACATGCGGGCAAGGCGGCGGCCACGGTTGCGCATCAGGCTGGAGCGCAGCACGTTGAGGTCGCTGAGGAGTTCGGCGGCGCGGGTGTAGGGCCGCAGCGGAGAATCCGCGGGCAACTGGACGGACATGTGGGGAGCGCCGCCGAGGCGCATCATGATGCAGCCCACCAGCAGGCGGGTGGACTCGAAGGGGATGCGGTTTTCAAAGGCGGTGTGGCCGGCGGAGCGAAGCTGCGCCAGGTAGCTTTCCAGCAGCAGTGTCAGTTCCGGCGAGACGGCGATGAGCCGGGTCGAGGGCGCGAGCTGATCGAAGATGTTCTGCAGCCGGTTGCGATAGTGCGCCAGCAGCAGGCTCCGCGCCATGGCCAGCGCTTCGCGGGTGGCTTCCGGCGTGACGAATGGGTTGCCGTCGCGGTCTCCGCCGATCCAGGAGCCGAAGCTGACCAGTTGGGGCATCTCGGCGAGGACCGGTTCCACCCCATATTCCGCGGCCAGGGCAGAGGCGATCTCAGAGTAGAGGACGGGCAGCGTGTCGAAGATGGAAGACTCGTAGTAGTCGAGCGCCATGCGAATCTCGTCGCGCACGGCGGGACGCAGGTGGCGCACGTCGTCGGTCTGCCACAGCGCGGTGATCTCAGCGATGACCTCCTGTTGCAGGGCATCGAGGCGGGTTTCGGGGACGGGGATGCGGTCGAGCTGCACCAGCAGGTCGGAGATGCGGCGTTGTTTGAACATGACCGCGCGGCGAGCAACCTCAGTGGGGTGCGCGGTGAATACAGGCGTGATGCAGATGCGTTCGAGCAACGCGCGAGCCTGGTCCGCGGTGACCCCGGCAAGCTTCATTTGCCGGAGCGCGCCGCGTAACGATCCGCGCTGGGGTTCGGCCGCGGGGTCAAGCTGGCTGGAAAGACGGCGGCGTTTGCGGTGGTTGGTCTCGGCCAGGTTGATGAGCTCGAAGTAGAGGGCGAAGGCGCGGGCAAGTTGGTGGGCGGAGGCCACGCTGAGCGCCTCCACACAGCGCAACGCGTGCTGGAGCGGGTCGGCGGCGGCGGCAGGACGAGGCTTGGAGGCGGCAGCCCGGGGCGATGGAGCAACTCCGGGGCCGGCGGTATCGGCTTCTTCGGCTTCGCGGCGGGCGATAGCGGTCTGGCGCAGCTCCTCGACCGCCTCGAAGACCGGCAGGCCCGCCTGCTCGCGCAGCACCTCGCCCAGCAGCATGCCGAGCGAGCGCACGTCGCGGCGCAGCGGCACTTCCTTGAGCTCGCCGGTGGGCGCTTGCAGCTCGGCCAGGCGCTGAGACCAGTTGGCAGCGGACCAGAGTGAGGGCATGCACTGATTATGCACTGGCGAGCCGGCACACGGGCACGATTGCGCACTGCGCTGAGGCGCCGGATGCGCGCCGCAGACCGCGGAGGCGATGCAGGAATCACATGACGAAGGCGAGTTTTTCCAGCTCCTCGCGCATGGCGGTGAGCGAGCCGGACTCGATGGCTGCGACTGCTCCGCGCGCGGCGTGATTAGAGACGCCGTATCCGCGCACGTTGAGGAACGAGCTGATGAGTTCCGCCGCCTGCCAGGAATCCAGGCCGGACTGCATCAACTCTTCACGCAATGAGGAGAGATCGGTCGCGGTGAATTTTTCCATCGCGCTTGGAGCGGGTGAATCGATTTCCATGGCCATCCTCCTTCTCGACACGCTCGGTCGCAAATCAGAGTTGTTGCGCAACGTATTGCGAACCAACTTAGCAGATTAGACGCCGATTTCCCCGGCGAGTTGCTAATTAATCTTCGACCTGCCCATAACCCCGCGCCATGTTACTTTCGGGTCACGCACTGATACGCAGGTTCGTCGCCGGAAGTTTCGTGCCGGCGCGCGCAGATAAGGCGGCAAGTCGAGCCGGTTCGATCTGTTTCAGGACGCACGATCGGCCAGCAGCACGGGGATGCCGTCGACCAGGGGATAGCGCCGGCCGCATCCGGTGCAGCGCAGGGCGTCGGCGTCCAGCGCCAGGGGTTGGCGGCAGACAGGACAGGCGAGCCAGCGGAGGTCTTCGGGCTGGAGGGGCATAAGAACAAGGTACTAGGCGCCAGGTACTANNGCGCCAGGTACTAGGCGCCAGGCACCAGGCGCCAGGTGCGCGGCGGTACCATGGGAGCGGGATGAAGAGCATGGCGAAGATTCTGAATGGGGTCGAGATCGCAGCGGCGATCAAGGCGGAGGTGGCCGAGGAGGTGCGTTCGCTGGCCGCGGGCGGCATCACGCCGGGACTGGCGGTGGTGCTGGTGGGCCATGTGCACGCGTCCGAGATTTACGTGCGCAGCAAGGTGAAGACGTCCGGCGAACTGGGCATTCGGAGCGAGATGCTGACGCCGCCGGAGAGCGTGACGACGGAAGAGTTGCTGGCGCTGATCGCGGACCTGAACGCGCGCGACGAGGTGGACGGCATCCTGATCCAACTGCCGCTGCCGAAACATGTGGATACGCGGCGGCTGCTGGAGGCGGTCTCGCCGGAGAAGGACGTGGATGGATTCCATCCCATCAACGCGGGGCGGCTGCTGGGCGGACGGCCGGCGCTGACGCCATGCACGCCTGCAGGGATCATGGAGATCCTTCGCCGCAGCGGCCTTCCCGTTATGGGACAACATGCGGTGGTTCTGGGGCGCAGCGACATTGTGGGCAAGCCCATGGCCATGATGCTGCTGAACGCTTCTGCGACGGTGACGGTGTGCCACTCGAAGACCGTCGACATTGGCCACTACACGCGCGAAGCGGACATTCTGGTTGCGGCCATCGGCAAGCCGGGATTTGTGACCGCGGAGATGGTGAAGCCAGGTGCGACGCTGATCGACGTGGGGATCAACCGGGTGACCGACGCCGCCGAGGTGGCGCGCTTCTTTCCCGGCGATGCGGAGCGGGCAGCGCAGTTTGCGAAGCGGGGGTCGACGCTGGTGGGCGACATTCATCCTGAAGCGTTTGCGCTGGCGGGAGCGTACACGCCGGTGCCCGGCGGTGTGGGCGCGCTGACCATTGCCATGCTGATGCACAACACGGTGAAGGCGGCCAGGACGCGGCGCGGCGTGCGTGAGGCTGCGGCCGTGGGCGAGGCGTAGCGCGATGCTGCGCGTGGGCCTGACCGGAGGACTGGGCAGCGGCAAATCGGCGGCGGCGCGCAGGTTCGTGGAACTGGGCGCGCAGGTGCTGTTCGCCGACGAGATCGGGCGCGAGCTGATGCAGCCGGGGCAGGAGGTGTATGCGCGGATCGTCGCGAAGTTTGGGCCAAGGGTGGTGACGTCGGACGGGGCTGGAGCTGAGATGCTGGACCGGGCCATGCTGGCGCGGATCGCCTTCGGGGACGGGCGCATTGAGGAGCTGAATGCGATTGTGCACCCCGCCACCATCGCCAGCCAGGCCGCGCTGATCGACGCGATTGCCGCTCGCGATCCCGGAGCCGTGGTGATGGTCGAGTCGGCGCTGATCTTCGAGACGAAATACGGCGGCGAGAGCGGGTGGCATCGGCGCTTCGACAAGATCATCCTGGTGCGGGCTCCGGAGGAGTTGAAGATTGCGCGGTTTGTGGCGCGCGCGTCCAGCAGCAGGACGCTGAATGACAAGGCGCGCAGCGCGCTGGAGACCGAGGCGCAACGGCGGCTGGCTCAGCAGATCGACGACGACTGGAAAGCCGCGCATAGCGACTATGTGCTGACCAACGATGGTTCGCTGGATCGGTTGCAGGCGCAGGTGGACGCGCTGTGGCCCGTGCTGCGGGATGCGGCGCGGAACTAAGCGACGGCGGCGGACGTATCTACCTCGATAGACCCCAAGTCCGCGACCCGGGACCCTTCGACAGGTTGACAGATCGACAGGCCCAGGACCGGCGGCGAGGAACACCCGGTTTTGTGGCGCGAAGGATTCACCATAAAATGGTACTGAGAGCCACTCCGCGGCAAGGAGTGGGTTGAGGAAGCCGCTTCCATGAAAGTTCGACCGATTCTGCTGGTTTTGATTCTGCTGGCGGGTTTTTACTACGCGACTACGCACTTTGCGTCTACCGGCGCGCTGGCCCCCTGGATTGCCGCGCTGCATCCGGGCGCCTCGACGGCAACCGTTGACCCGAACACGGCCTACGATGTCTCGGTGGCCTCCGCCGCACCGGCCTTCGACGAGGAGGAGCAGCAAAACATCGCCGTCTACAAGCGGGCGCTGCCCAGCGTGGTGAATATCACGTCGACCGAGGTGCAGTGGAACTTCTTCTATGGGCCGGTGCCGCAGACCGGGCAGGGCTCGGGCTTTGTGCTGAACAAGGAAGGGCTGATCCTGACCAATAACCACGTGATCGAGGGCACGCAGCGCGGCGGCAGCATTGAAGTGACGCTCTCCGACAAGCACAAGTACAAGGCGACGGTGGTGACCGTGGACAGAGGGCACGACCTGGCGCTGCTGAAGATCGACGCGCCCAACCTGGTGCCGGCGACGCTGGCGGAGACCAGCACGGGGCTGATGGTGGGGCAGCGGGTGTATGCGATCGGCAACCCGTTTGGGCTGTCGGGCACGATGACGCGGGGGATTATTTCGGCGATCCGCTCCATAGGCAGCCCAGCAAACGGGAACGTGATCGAGGATGCGATCCAGACGGATGCGTCGGTGAATCCGGGCAACTCCGGCGGCCCGCTGTTGAACTCGCGCGGCGAGGTGATCGGGATTACGACGTTAATCGCAGGCAACCCAGGGGTGGATCAGTCCGCGGGCATCGGCTTTGCGATCCCCATCAACACGGCCAAGGCGGTGCTGGACGACTTCGCCAAGTACGGCAGGATACGGCGGCCTACGCTGGACATCGTCAGCCTGGAGATCGGTCCGGATCAAGCCGAGCAGATCGGCCTTCCCGTCGACTACGGCCTGCTGATCGAGCGCGTGCTGCCCGGCGGCGCGGCGGAGAAAGCCGGCCTGCACGGGGGCACGCAGCGGGCCTACGAAGGCAATTTCCCGGTGACGCTGGGGGGCGACCTGATCGTCGATTTTGACCAGCAGGAGATCACCAACGCACAGGACCTGGGCAACGAAATGAACAAGCATCGCGCGGGCGACACGGTGACGATTACAGTTTTCCGCGGACGCCGGAAGATGGATTTCAAGGTGACCCTGGGCGACGCCAAGGACACACCGCAGGGGCCACAGACCTAGCCTTTGAGGATCTACACGGATTCCCGCCTATAGGATGGGTGTGCGGCACGAAGCGCGTATGAGACTTGAGCAGCGAACAGCGGGAGATGGAAATGCTTCCGCCGCCGTGCGCGACCGGGAAGGCTGGCCGAGCCGGCGCGCGGCGGCGTCGCGGATGACCAGGTTTTCTGCGCTCTTTGCGGCAGCCGTCGCGGTCGCCTGTCTTTCCGCGTGGCCGTACGTCAAGGCACACCTGCAGTCGATTGCGGTGATGCGCGAGATCTCCGGCCAGCCGGCGCCATGGATCGCGCGCGGCCTGACGGCCCCGGTCACGGTCGAGGACCTCAGCTACCCCATCGAGACGCCGACCGGCCTGCAGCAGGTGCGCGCGCGGCTGTACCTGCCGCCGAAACAGCCAAATGCGCCGGCCATGGTGATCTTTCACGGCGTGCATCACCTGGGCATCGAGGAGCCGCGGCTGAAGGCATTTGCAACGGCGATGGCGGGCTGCGGCCTGCGCGTGCTGACGCCGGAGCTGCCCGGCATCAAGGACTACCGCGTCAGCGTGGACTCCGCGCGGACGATTGGCGAATCGGTGAAGTGGTTCGCGGCGCAGACCGGCGGGCCGGTGGGCGTGATGGGACTCAGCTTCTCCGGCGGCCTGGCGTTGGTGGCGGCGGAAGATCCGCAGTACGGACCCAACTTCAAGTTTGTGTTCGTCGTGGGATCGCAGGATTCAATGGAACGGGTGAGCCGGTACTACATGACCGGCCGCGATGTGCGTCCGGATGGAACGGTGGAAGTGATGAAGCCGCATGAGTACGGCCCGCTGGTGATTGAGTACGAATATCTCGAGGACTTTGTGCCGGCCGTGGACCTGGAGCCGATTCGCGCGGTGCTGCGCGCGCACCTGTATGAAGACAAGCCCGGCGAGGACCAGGCGCTGCACGCGTTGAACCCGGCCCAGATGCGTGAGGCGCTGGCCCTGATGGATACTTCCCTGCCCTCCACGCGGGCCGGCATCGTGGCGGCGATCGAGCGCAACGCCTACAAGTTCGCCGCTCTCTCGCCGGAGGTGCATCTGCGCACGCTGACCACGCCGGTCTACCTGCTGCATGGCGGGGCCGACAACCTGATTCCTTCAGCGGAGACATTGTGGATGGCGAGTGAAATGCCGCGCCAGGACCTGAAGGCGGTGCTGGTGAGTCCGGCGCTCACGCACGTCGACGTGGACGGGCAGCAGCCGGGAACGATGGACCGGTGGCGGTTGATCCACTTCTTTGCGCTGGTCCTACGGGCGGCGGAGAGCAAATGATCGCCGAGGTCAAGGGAGCTGCGGGTATCTAAGCCCCAATACGCCTGAGACGGAATCGAGACGCTTATCGCGGGTCCAGAGCGTAGTATTCGGCATGAGGCGCGCTGATGCGAGAAGATGCGCGTCGATGTAGCCGATTCCCAAGCCATGAAGAGATTTCGCTTCAATGAAGCTCCAGACCTCCGTGTCCCGGGCGAGTTGTGCTGTCGGCAGCTTTCGCAGATCGCGCAATACCCGGTTCCGGTCCTTCAGGCTACCCATGGCGATCTCGCCGATGACCATAGGATGTACCAGCACGTCTGCGTTGTTGAGCAGCGCTATCAGGCTGGGACTCGGCCGGTGCAGGTGGTCGATCCAGACCGAGCTGTCTACCAGAACCATTACGCGGAGCGTCGGCGCGGCGCCAACGTAGCTTTGGGATCGCTTCCGCCTAACCGGGCAAGTCGCCGCGCAGCCTCGCGTTCTACCAAAGCTTTGAGGGCTTCCCGTAACAGCGAGGAACGCTCGGAGATTCCGGTGTACTCTTCAGCATCGGCCAGGAGTGCTTCATCCAAGGTGACGGTGGTTCGCATTGTGAGCGCTGCCTTTCTCCTTGCGCATACATTGTAGCATCATTTGATGCTGATTTTGATTCGCAAGAGTCGATGCAGATGGGATAGCGAGTAGATGTCGCCGTTATCACTTTGCCATGTTGCGGCCGAAGTGGAAGCTGGGGCCGACGGAGTAGCGGAAGGTCCAGCGGCCGTTCGCGAGGATGTCGTTGAACGGATGGTTGTAGACTGCGTCCATCTGCGCGCGAATGCCGAAGTGCCGGCTGATGGAATAATCCGCACCGCCGCCGACCCCATAGAAGCCGGTCCAGTCGAGCTTGAATCCCGCGGGAGCAAGTTGGCCGACGATGATCGTCTGAAACGCATCGGCGGGATGGGGCACGGCCCGTTCGCGCAGCGCGCCCAGCGACGGACGCAGGAACAGCGTGAGCCGGGAAAGCCGCCGGAAGGCGAGTTGCGGCCCGAAGGCGAAGGTCTGGGTGGCGGCATCGGTCGGCACGGCCAGGTGGTAGTTCGCCGGCAGGAACCCTGCCGCGATGAATTGCGCCTGCGCCGCATTGATCTGTGCCTGCAGCGCGGCGGGCAGCAGATTTGTGGTCAGCAACTGGGAGCCGGTCCCCTCGCTATAGTCGCCGCCGATGGAAAGCCACCGGCGCGGGTTGATCCCCGCCTGTGCGTGGAAGCCGTCGTGCTCGTCCAGGCCGAGCATGGGGCTGTCGATGACAGCGAAGCCCGCATACGCGTCGTAGCGGCCAATGTAGTTTTGCTGGGCTTTGGAGATGACGCTAAAACTGAGGAGAGCCGCCAGGGCGGCGCATACAAGAAGACGGGGAAAGGTCGTGCACATGGACTAGGGTCCTCCTGGAACACCGGGGCGATGGCTCTATGGCGATCGGTTCGGCATGTGTGCCAGACCGCGACCATCCGCACCCGCTTCCAGTTCGCGGTAACCTTACCCAACCGCAGCGGCGTTTGTCACTGGAAATGTGCATTCGCAATCCGGTAGTGTCCCAGTTTCGCAATCCGGCTGCCTTGCCGAACCCGCTGCTGCGCCTGACAATGGGAGTGCGCCCATGCCTCACTTGGTCACACTCGCCGAAATCCAGGCTGCCGCCGGCCGCATCTCCGGAGTTGCGGTGCGGACAGGGTTGTATCTGGTTGATCCTGCCCGGCTGCGCGCGGCGGGCGCGGCGGAGCTGCCGTTCGCGCTGTATATCAAGGCGGAGAGCGAGCAGCCGATTGGCAGCTTCAAGCTGCGCGGGGCGTACAACCGGATCGCGCAGCTCTCCGCCGGGGAGCTGGCACGCGGAGTGATTACCTATTCCAGCGGCAACCACGCGCAGGGGGTGGCGTACGCGGCGCGGGCGCTGGGCGCCAGGGCGGTGATCGTGATGCCGCGCGACGCGCCGGCGGTGAAGATTGAGGCGACGCGGGCGCTGGGAGCGGAGGTCGTGTTTGTGGGACCGGCGAGTTCAGAGCGCAAGGCGAAGGCCGAGGAGTTGGCCGCAGCGCATGGCTACACCATCATTCCGCCGTATGACGATCCAGCCATCATCGCCGGGCAGGGCACGTGCGGGCTGGAGATTCTGGAGCAGCTTGGGGCGGCGGCGCATGATGACGTGGTGGTGCTGTCGCCGGTCTCGGGCGGCGGACTGCTGGGCGGGATTTCGACGGCGATCAAGCTGGCCTGCGCCAGCCTGCGCGCTGAAGGCGCTTTGGGTCCGGCGATCCAGGTGTGGGGCGCGGAGCCGGAACTGGCAGCCGATGCGAAGGAGTCGTTCGACACCCGGACGCTGGTAGAGTGGCCGGCGGCGAAGACTACGCGGACCATCTCCGACGGGCTGCGCACACAGTCCCTGGGAACGCTGAACTTCCAGCACATCCTGCGCTTCGTGGATGGCATTGTGACGGTGACGGAGGACGAGATCGTGGCGGCGATGCGGGTGATGCTGGCGGCGACCGGCCTGGTCGCCGAACCGAGCGGCGCGGTGACGCTGGCGGCGGCTTTGTATCATCACGCCGAATTGCCGAAGTGCGCGCGCATGGTTGCGGTGCTGAGCGGCGGGAACATCGACCCGGGATTGCGGCAGCGATTGCAGCGTGGCGCAGCGACGGGCGCTTCCGCCTGAGGCGTGCGGGCGTCTAAATTGAGTTGCTAGTTGCGGGTTGAGCTAATCATGAGAATCAAGCGGATAGAAGTCTGGATGACGGGGGCGCTGGCTGCAGCGCTGGTTTGTGGAGCGGCGCAGGCGCAGAAGAAGCCCAAGGACAACCTGTCCGGCTATGATCGCTCAGCCCGCGCGACCGTGGTGCACCCGGCCATTGTGTACGTGACGGCCGACGACAACGCCGCGCACATCTCCGAGGTGCTCCCGGGGCACGAGGTAGTGGTGATCGAACGCAATGGCGCGTGGGTGCGCGTGTTTGCCAACACCGACAAGCCCGACCAGCAGGACGATCGCGAAACGCCGGAGTTCAGCGCCGACGATACTGTCACGCCGGCGTCGGGATGGGTCCGGGACAAAGGGCTGGTGACGCCGGCGACACCGAATGGAGACGAGATTCTGTTCGGCATGGGGTCGTACCTTGAAGACGAGGCCGCGCAGCCGCACCCGCCGAAGGACGCCGCGGAAGAGGCGCACCTGTTGTACAAGCGGGTGGCGGACTACTATCCCAACTCGCCGCTGGCCGCGGAGGCGGCGTTCCGCTCGGCCGACGTGCGCTGGCAGTTGGACAAGGTGGACATCAGTACGCTGCCCTCGGCGAAGGAGCAGGAGGCATACCTGCGGCCGCAACTCTACGAGGGTGATATGCAGCGGGTGATCAAGCTGTACCCGAACAGCAAATTCGCGGCGCTGGCTGCGTACGACATGATCGACAACAAGCTGTGCGGCGATTGGCAGGGGCTGCCCAAGTGTCCGGAGATGGAGGCAGGGCTGTACGAGAACTACGCGAACCGTTACCCGGACAGCCCCAAGGCTCCCGAGGCGCTGTACAACGCAACCTATCGCGAGGGCGTGCTGGTGGAGATGTACCTGGTCCAGGACGAGAAGAAGCGCAGCGAACAGGCAGCCGCGAACGCGCAGGGGCTGGCAGCAGAGTTGCAGAAGCGCTATCCGGAGTCGGACTACGCGGCGCGCGCGGCGAGCATTGCCTACCGCGTGCAGCAGCAGATCCCGGTGTATGGGAATGATCGGGACTAAAGACAGTTGTTAGTTGCTGGTTGCTAGTTGTTAGTTGAGGTCAGACCTCCAGGGGGAGAATTGGGGGGAGAGCATCGTTACAGTGTCACAGTGACGTGGACAGGGTGCGGCGGATCAGGTCCCCGATTTTTCAATTACTCACAAGGCACCCTTAGAATAGGGGGATGCCGATTTATCAAGTCATTGTTCTTGCCGTTGTGCAGGGACTCGCTGAATTGCTGCCGGTTTCGAGTTCCGCCCACGTGGTGGTGGCGGAAAAGCTGATGGGGCTGGACCCGTCGACGCCGCAGATGACGCTGCTGCTGGTGATGCTGCATACGGGGACGATGTTCGCGGTGATTGCGTACTTCTGGAAGCAGTGGGCGCAGACGTACTTTGCCAGCGCGGACGCGTTCAAGCGGTTTGCGGTGCGGGTGGTGTGGGCAACGGCGCTGACGGGCGTGGTGGGCGAGGCGCTGAACAAGCTAATTGAGCACCCGCTGTTCAAGGGCCAGCCGAAGGCGGTCATCGAGGATCTGTTCGGACGGCTGGATCTGGTGGCGCCGGCGCTGGCGTGCGCTGGGATTCTGATCTTGATCGCAGGAC
The DNA here is from genome assembly GCA_003162875.1 of Granulicella sp. Classification (GTDB taxonomy): domain Bacteria; phylum Acidobacteriota; class Terriglobia; order Terriglobales; family Acidobacteriaceae; genus Edaphobacter. Next base: position 8,716 of record PLUT01000393.1, on the reverse strand, counting down.
TGCGCGAGACGAAGGAAGACCGTGCGGCGAAGGAGGCGGCTATTGTGGCGGGGAGCATCACCCGGCGGCCGAGTGGCAGCGTGACCATGGGGCAGGCAGGCTGGATGGGGTTTGTGCAGGGGCTGTGCCTGCCGTTCCGCGGGTTTTCGCGGTCGGGCGCGACCATCTCCGCGGGCATGCTGACGGGCGCGGCGAAGGAGCGCGCGGAGCGGTTCAGTTTTGCGCTGGCGGTGGTGATTACGCCGGTGGCGATTGGGCGGGAGGCTCTGCGGCTGGTGCACGCAACGCGCGATGCGGCGGCGACGGGGACGCCGATCGATCTGCACGGAACGGTGAGCATCAGCCTGCTGGGAGCGGCGTTCGCGTTCCTNNAGTGGCTGAGCAACTGGCTGGAACATGGGCGCTGGTATTTGTTCGGGATTTATTGCCTGGCGGCGAGCGCGGCGGTGTTCTGGCTGCATACCCAGGGGTACTAGCGAGCACGGTCGCGAAAGAGGCGTGTCCCGGGGGCTAAAGCCCAGTCTTTTTGCGCGCTGGGATGCCAGGACTAAAGCCCTGGCCTATCTCAGATATAGGGGCGTGAGTGTCAGGAATAGGTGCGGGAGTCTCGGCCGCAGTGAGCTTCTGGTAGCCCTCGACGGTGAGCAGAGCGTGGGTGGGCTTGCCGTAGGTGGTGATGATCACCGGGCCTCGCTTCGCTGCCGCCGACAGGCTACGAAAGGTGCTTCGGCGAAGCTGCATGCTGGTGAGCGTGGTGACTGGCATTCGTTCTCCCTTTGGTGCTACCAGCTGTTGCCCTGCTGGAGGAATTCGGGGCTGACCGGATTCTCGTAGACGGAGTAGTCGCGGGTGACGACGGTGAGGCCGCTCTCGGAGACGAAGTAGTTCTTCTTGTCCTCGTTGGGGTCGTAGCCGATGACGGTGCCGTCGGGGATGTGGACGTCGCGATCGACGATGGCGTGGCGGATGCGGCAGTGGCGGCCGATGTTGACGTGGGAAAAGATGACGCTGGAGTCTACGTCGGCGTAGGAGTTGACGCGCACATCCTGGGAGAGGACGGAGTTGCGCACCACCGAGCCGGAGACGATGGAACCGGCGCACACCACCGAGTTGATGGCCATGCCGGTGCGGCCGGGCTCGCCGAAGACGAACTTGGCGGGCGGGTACTGATAGGGGCGCGTGCGCATGGGCCAGGACTTGTCATAGAGGTTGAAGACGGGAGAGATGCCGGCCACGTCCATGTTCGCCTCGAAATAGGCCTCCAGGGTGCCGACGTCGCGCCAGTAGAGGGCGTTCTTTTTGTTCTCGTCGACGAAGTTGAAGGCGTGCATCTTCACCCGGCCCAGCATTTTGGGCAGGATGTCGTGGCCGAAGTCGTGGGTGGAGTCGGGCTCCTCGGCATCCTTCATCAGCTCGGGGAGCAGGGTGTCGGTGTTGAAGATGTAGATGCCCATGGAGGCGTCGACCATCTCGGGATTGAAAGGCGAGCGCAGCTCGGTGGACTTGGGCTTTTCGACGAAGCCGATAACCTCGGAGTTGCGCGCGACCTCGACGACGCCGAAGCGGGAGACCTCCTCCGGAGTGATGGGCAAGGTGGCGAGGGTGACGTCGGCGCCGGAGTCGCGATGCTGCTGGAGCATGCGGCCGTAGTTCATCTTGTAGATGTGGTCGCCGGAGAGGATGAGGATGTGACGCGGCTCCTCGGCACCGATGGAATAGATGTTCTGGTAGACAGCGTCGGCGGTGCCCTGGTACCAGGATTTTGAGACGCGCTGCATGGGCGGCAGGATCTCAATGAACTCGCCGAGTTCGTTGGCGACCACCGGGCCCCAGCCCTCGCGGATGTGACGGTTGAGCGAGAGCGCCTTGTATTGGGTGAGGATGTAGACGTGACGCAGATCGGAGTTGATGCAGTTGGAGAGCGTGATGTCGATGATGCGGTACTGGCCGGCGAAGGGGACCGCGGGCTTGGCGCGATCGCGGGTGAGGGGGAAGAGCCGTTCGCCAGCCCCACCAGCAAGCAGCACACCGAGTGTGTCTCTCATGATTCTGTTACCTCGAAACCGAAGTGCAGACTAGCATACGACGAAACCGAAGCAGTGCGCAGCTTTAGTCCGCGCCGGACAAGTGCCAAAGTGCGAACAATCCGCGAAACCCGTTTTGCCGGGGAGCCTTCGCCCGGGCCGGCAATCCTAGAACCTTCTCTTGTGTCAGACCCATGCGGCCGAACTCGACGGCATGCGCGTCTGGAGCGAAACGAGAGTCTACCACGCGGGCATTGGACTTTGCGCCAGGCTAAAAGGTGAGAGGACGTTGGCAGCAACCGCTTTGGGGGACGAAAGACGCGGCCCCGGCCCGGAGGCGCAACGGGAAGGCCGCGAAGCGAGAGCTACGCGTCGGCGGAGGGGTTGGCGGCCGGGCCGGCGTGAGGATCAGGGCTGAGGCCGTTGGCCTGGGCTTCGGAGTCGGAGNNGAGTCGGAGTCGGAGTCGGAGTTGGAGTTGGAGTTGGAGTTGGATGAAGCTGCGGAATCGGGGAGGCTGATGCGCAGCGACTTGAGGAAGCTGAGGTCGTTGCTGGTGAAAGCGCCCAGCGCGTCTTTATACGCGCCCAACACCTTTTCCTGGGACTTGCCGGCGCCCTCCTCGGATTCGGTTTCGACCTGGTTGAGGCCGATGGTCGCCTCCAGCATCAGCATGACATCGAAGCCCTGGTCGCGAATGTTCTTGACCACGCCCGCAATGTGTTCCGATTCGGACACCGATTCGTGGATTGCCTCTCCGAGCTTCTGAATCAGCTTCTTCACGGTTTGATTCAATGCCCACCTCCGTGCCGTCTGGGATTGCGATTCGGCCGCAGCGGGTATTCCCTGCCCACCAGGAGCGCCGGGAACGGCATTGCGGAACTATCGGCCAACTTGTCGTCTAGCATACCCCGGGGGTGAAGGCCGCCGCAACGGCAATTGAGCAGCGGATGAAAACCGGGCTTTCACCGGATGAGGCGGGAAGGCTAAACTTCCAGCATGGACAGGGTTCGCTTTGGCAGGGCGCTTGGCTACGGAGCACGGCACGCGGTGAAGACGCTGGTGACAGCGGTGGACGCGGCCACGGCGGAGGATCCGTCGCGCAAACGCACCCCGAGCGCGAATAGCAGTCAAGCAGCAACGGCGCCGCCGGCGGACCCCGATGCGGCGGCGCGCCGGACAACCGCATCGGCAACAGCGCAATCGCCGCCAACCCCGATTGCCAGTGTCGCTCGAATAACCGCACGGACGGTGACCCAGGCGCGGAAGAAGCAACGGGGATTGCGGCACGGAACCCGGCGCTTCGGCGAAGCGGTGTGGAGGCCTTTCGTGCGGCTCTCCGGAGTGCTTGGGCTGGAGGTTTCGGGCGTCTTCTTCGGGATCTTTGCCCTGTTTGCGCTGGCGGCAGTGGTGCGGCTGCGCGCGGCCTGGCGCCCGCATAGCGCGGGCAACACGCAACTGCTGGTCGCCGTCGCGATGCTGGTGGTCTTCGGGTACTTCTGCGTCAGCAACTTTGTGCGCGCGCGGCGGCGGGAGCGTGGGCGGTAGGTGATCTCGATCACGCCCGGAGCGTGGGCTTGGGCGGTACACTCGGGACGCGGAGCAATCCTGCCAAAGCGGGTCCCAAAGATTGACGACAAAGACACTGAAGCCAGAGAAACAGTTCACCACCAGCTCCGGAATACCGGTTGCGCCGGTCTATCGCGCCGAGAGTCTGGGCGACTTTGACGCCGCGCAGCAGTTGGGCGAGCCGGGAGCGTTTCCTTACACCCGCGGCGTTCAGCCGGCGATGTACCGCAGCCGCCTGTGGACCATGCGCCAGTACGCGGGCATGGGCGACGCCGAAGAGTCGAACCGGCGCTACAAATTCCTGCTGGCGAACGGCACCAAGGGACTCAGCGTGGCCTTTGACCTGCCNNGTTGCCATCGATTCGCTGGAGGATATGGTACGGCTGTTCGACGGGATTCCCCTGGACGCCATCTCCACCTCAATGACCATCAATGCGACCGCGGCGATCCTGCTGGCGCTCTATGTCGCGGTGGCGCGGCGGTCGGGCGCGGAGGTGAAGCGCCTGAGCGGCACCGTGCAGAACGACATTCTGAAGGAATACATTGCGCGCGGGACATACATCTATCCCGTGCGCCACGCCATGCGGCTGGTGACGGACCTGTTCGCGTGGGCGGGGGCGGAAGCGCCGCAGTGGAACACGATTTCCATCTCCGGCTACCACATGCGCGAGGCCGGATCGACCGCGGTACAGGAGGTCGCCTTCACCCTGGCCAATGGCATGACCTATGTGCAGGCGGCCATCGACGCGGGGCTGGAGGTGGATGCGTTTGCGCCGCGGCTGAGCTTCTTCTTCAACGCACACAGCAACCTGCTGGAGGAGGTCGCGAAGTTTCGCGCGGCACGGCGGATGTGGGCGCGCATGATGCGCGATCGGTTCGGCGCCAGGAATCCGCGCAGCTGGGCGCTGCGCTTCCATACGCAGACGGCGGGTTCGACGCTGACCGCGCAGCAGCCGGAGAACAACATTGTGCGCACCACGCTGCAGGCCCTGGCTGCGGTGCTGGGCGGCACGCAAAGCCTGCACACCAACGGCTTCGACGAGGCGCTGGCGCTGCCCACCGAGCAGGCGGCGAGGATCGCGCTGCGCACCCAGCAGGTGATCGCGCACGAGAGCGGCGTGACCGATACGGTCGATCCGCTGGCGGGGTCCTACTACATTGAGTCGCTGACCGACGAGATCGAGCTGCGGGCGAACGAGTACCTGGCGACGATTGCAGGCTTCGACAGCACGGGCAATGGGATGGGGATGCTGCGGGCGATCGAACAAGGGTACGTCCAGCGCGAAATCCAGAACGCCGCCTACGCCTATCAGCGGGCTGTGGATGCGGGCGATGCGATCGTGGTCGGCGTGAATGAGTTTGTCAGCGAGGAGGCCGCGGTGCCGCTGCAGCACATCGATGAGGGTCTGGAGCGGCGCCAGGTGGAGCGTGTGCGTGCGCTGCGCGCCGGGCGCGACCCGGAGCGCTGGGCGGCGGCGGTGCGCGCGGTCGAGGAGACCGCTCGGGGCGGCGAAAACCTGCTGCCCCGGATCATCGACGCGGTGGAGGCAATGGCCACAGTGGGCGAGATCGCGGATACGCTACGCCGCGTGTTTGGCGAGTATAAGGAATCGGTCACGGTGTAACAGAAAGGAAGCAACGCGGTGCGATTGTTTGCGGGATTTGCATTTTCGATTCTGGTGGGGCACCTGGCAGTGTGGTTGCTGATCGAAAGAACCCTGTGGCCGTATGTGCGCAAGCACCATCCGCCCGATCCGGACCACCAGAAATCGCGCCTGAGCTGGCTGGTGGGCGTTTTGGAACGGACGGTCTACACTGGCGCGCTGATGCTGCCGGGCAGCGGGATCCAGCTGGTGGCCGGCTTTCTGGCGCTGAAGGTGGCATCGCGGTGGCATAGCTCTTCCGGTCCGCGCTCCACGGTGGACAGCGACAACATCTGGATGATCGGCACGTGCCTCTCGCTGCTGTTTGGCCTGGTCGGCGCATGGATTGCCCTGGGCCACATGCCTCCGCTGGCGAACATCAAGTCCCTCGATCCGGTGCAATAGAGCCAGCGGTTGCGGCTAAGATGAGAGGATGGACAACCGTTCCCTGAGTTCGCTGCGGCGGTGGGTGTTGCCGGCGGCTGCCATTGTGCTTCTGGCGGCGCGGGGACTGGCGCAGGATGCGCCCGTGCATATCCCTACCGCCCGCGGCACGACGCTGACGGGCAAAGACATGGCGTTGCCGAACTCGCTGAACGGGAAGATCGGCGTTCTTGTGGTGGGGTTCAGCCGTGCTTCGGGCGAGCAGGTGGCCGATTGGGGACGGCTGATCGAGGCCCAGTATGGACAATCTCGCGACCTGACGTACTTCGAGATTCCCATGCTGGCGGGCACTCCAAAGGTGCTGCGCGGAATGGTGGTGAAACAGATGAGTTCGACCGTGCCGGGGCCGGAGCGCGCGCACTTTGTGCCTTTGACGGAGGATGACAAGCCGTGGCGGGCAGTGGCGCATTACGACAAAGCGGACGATGCCTATGTGCTGGTGGTGAGCGGTGACGGAGCGTTGCTGTGGCAGACGGAGGGCGACGCCACGGATATGGCCTGGGCCGAATTCAAGGCGAAGCTGAAGGGCTTGCTGGCACCGCCCGCCGCGCGCTGAGCAGTTCAGCCGGGCGATACTGGAGAAGGTTGACCGGGGAGCATTGATCGCCTTGGCGCTGCTGGTTTGGGCAATCAATGCTTCAGTTGGATTCGGGCAGGGAGATAACACAAAATGGCTGAGATGACGGTAACGCTGCGCAAGACGGCCCTGAACGCGACTCATCGCGCGCACAAGGCAAAGATGGTCGACTTCGGCGGGTGGGATATGCCGGTGGAGTACTCCGGGCTGGTGGCCGAGCACATGGCAGTGCGGACCGGCGTGGGGCTGTTCGATGTGTCGCACATGGGAGACATCCAGTTTCGCGGGCCGGGGTCGCTGGCGGCGGTGCAGCGGCTGTGCATGAACGACGCGTCCAAGCTGGCGGTGGGGCAGGCGCACTACTCGGCCATGCTCGACCCGGACGGCTGCTTCGTGGACGACGTGGTGGTGCATAAGCTGAGCGACAACGACTACCTGATCGTGATCAACGCGGGCACGCGGGAAAAAGATGTTGCGTGGGTGCGCAAGACGGTGGGGCACATGCCGTCGATCCACATCAGCGACTACAGCGATATGTACACGCAGTTGGCGATCCAGGGGCCGAAAGCGCAGGCGACCTTGCAGAAGCTGACCGACACCGACCTGGGCGCGATCAAGAACTACCACTTCAGGTGGGGCAAAGTGTGCGGCTTGTACAACGTGATGATCGCGCGCACCGGGTATACCGGCGAGGATGGGTTCGAGATATACATCCCGTCGGATGAGCCGACCAGCGGGCGGGTGTGGGGCGAGGTGCTGGCGGCGGGCGCGGAGTTCGGCATCCTGCCCTGCGGGCTGGGCGCGCGCAATACGCTGCGGCTGGAGGCGGCGATGGCGCTGTACGGCCACGAGATTTCAGACACGATCAACGTGTTCGAGGCCGGGCTGGGTCGCTACGCAAAGCTCGATAAGGCCGTGGATTTTGTTGGGCGCGAGGCGCTGGAGGCGATTGAGGCCGCAGGAGGGCCGCAGCGCAAGCTGGTGGGCCTGGAGATGATCGAACGCGGGATCGGACGCGACGGGTATCCCGTGTGCGCGCTGAGCGGCGAGAAGATCGGCGCCATCACCAGCGGATCGCCGGCGCCGTTCCTGAAGAAGAACATCGCACTTGCCTATGTGCCGGCGCAACATGCCGGCCTGGATGAGGTGGTCGCAGTGGAGATTCGCGGGCAACTGGTGAAGGCGCGCGTGGTACCAACGCCGTTCTATAAACGGACGAAGAAGACGGCATAGAGTTTTGGCCGGGAAATCCACTTCGGCGAGCGGGTAGACTGGTAATGAAGCTGGACAGAACAGATTGGAGACAAGCGCATGGCTTACCCTGCCAATTACAAATACACCAAGGAACATGAGTGGATTTCGGTCGAGGGCACGACCGGGACCGTGGGCATTACGGATTACGCGCAGAGCTCGCTGGGTGACATCGTCTTCGTCGAGCTGCCCAAGGTTGGCGATGTGCTGGAAGCGGGCAAGACCTTCGGCTCGGTGGAGAGCGTGAAGGCGGTGAGCGACCTGTATGCTCCGGTCTCGGGCACGGTGACGGCAATCAACGAGGAGTTGAAGGATGCGCCAGAGCGGGTGAACGCGGACGCCAATGCGACCTGGATGCTGAAACTCGAGCTGAAGGACGCGACGGAACTGGATAAGCTGCTGTCGGCGGCGGACTATGAGAAGTTTGTCAGCGAGGAGACGGGACACTAAGCGACCGGCCCCGAAGCAGCACAGGCAGGTTTCTCCCTTCACTGCGCTCAGGGCTGGGAATCACAAACAAGCTAGGAGACTCACCTTAGACCATGCGCTATTTGCCAAAGAGTCCGGCGGACCGCGAAGAGATGCTCGCGGCGATCCATGAGACGAAGCCGGAGATTGCGACGATTGAGGACCTGTTTTCGACCATTCCGGCCGAGTACCAGTTGCAGCGCGACCTGGCCGTTCCGCGGCAACACTCGGAGTCGGAGATTATCGACCGCTTCCGCGAGTTTGCCGAGAACAATGCGACCGGCTATGCGAGCTTCCTGGGCGCGGGCGCGTATCGCCACTACAAGCCGGTGATTATCGACTCGCTGGTGCTGCGCGGCGAGTTCCTCACCAGCTACACGCCATACCAGCCGGAGATATCGCAGGGCACGCTGCAGGCAATGTTCGAGTTCCAGACGATGATCTGCGAGCTGACCGGGATGGAGATTGCGAACGCGTCGATGTATGACGGCTCGACCGGCGCGGCCGAGGCGATGATGATGGCCGTTCGCGTCACCGGCCGCGACAAGGCCGTGATTGCCCGCACGGTGCATCCGGAGTATCGCGAGGTGATTGCGACCTATGCGCAGCACCAGGAGATTCCAATCGCCGAGGTCGGCTACGTGGCGAACGGGCGCGTGGATATGGCAGCGCTTGACGCGGCAATTACCAGCGAGACGGCTTGCGTCATGATCCAGTCGCCGAATTTCTTCGGGACGATTGA